>JANXWN010000187.1 GCA_025351125.1 Caulobacteraceae bacterium
CGGTCGGCGGTCCGAGGGCCTGTTTTTTGCAGCGTCCACCTTTGTAAGTAAGTCCGTATCGGGCCTGGGGGTCTTGGGCGCCTCGGTGGTGATTCAGGTGATCGGTTTAAAATCCGGCGCCGATCCGGCCACCGTGCCGCCGGAGGTCCTGCGCCATCTGGCCGTGATCTATTGTCCTATGGCCCTGACGCTATATGGGACCGCATTGCTCCTGCTGTTTGGTTACAAGATCACCCGCGCCAGCCACGCCGAGACGCTAAGGCGGTTGGCGGTGCGGGTTTAGATTTGCCGCCGGTGTTCCCGCCAGGCGATGTAGAGGCCGCTGCCAATGACCAGAGGGGCGCCGAACCAGGTCGCCGACGAGGGCCATTGAGCAAATAGCAGCCAGCCCAAAAGCGTGGCCCAGATCAGGCTGGAATAATCCATCGCCACGACCGTCGATACCGCGGCGAAGCGCAAGGAGGCGGTCAAAGCCAATTGCCCCGCGGCGCCGCTGAACCCTAAAATCAGCAAGATCCCCCAGGTCGCCGCATCGTGACCCCGCGCGGCGAAAGGCATGAAAACGACCGTGACCCCGGCGCCGAACGCGGCGAACCAGAAGGCGATGGTGGTCGCCTGCTCGGTGCGGCTTAACTGCCGGATCAGAATCGAGACGACCGACGTCATCACCGCGCTTCCCAGACCGGCCAGGGCGCCCAGAACCGGGACGGCCACCGCGCCGGGCTTGGCGATGATTAGAATGCCAATGAACCCAACCGCCACGGCGCCCCAGCGATGCACACCGACGCGCTCGCGCAGCACCAAAACCGCCGCGATGGTGGCGAACATCGGCACGGTAAAGCCGATCGTCGTCGCCTCGGCCAGCGGCAACAGGCGATAGGCGGTGAACCACAACGTCATGCCCAGCAGCCCGACCGCGCCACGCGACACGTGCGCGCCAGGACGCGCGGTTTGCAACGACGCAACCCCCGGTCCCAAGACCACCCAGCCGAACAGAAGCGGCAAGGCGAACAGATTTCGATAAAACAGCGTTTCGACGAACGACACGCCGCGGGCGTCGGCCAGACGAACCATCGCGCTCATCAGCGACAGGAAAGCCGCCGCGCCCAGGCGAAGGCCGAGCGCCAGCAACGCGCGATCACGACTGGCATAGATCTGTTCGCCCGACACGCGTGTACCCCCGCTTACAACAAGGCGCCGACGCGCAAATCTCGTCGACAAAACCCGCGCGCGCGAAACGTCCCGATCAGGCCCGCACCAAACGCCCGGGCCGCGCGCCGGTATCACGGCCCATTCGACGGGTAATCTGACCGGCCACGATCGTCGCGTCGTAACCGACGGCGCCCTGCACCAGGCGGGTTCCGCCGGCCGGTAGGTCTTTGACCGCATAGGGAAGAGTCAGTTGCAGCTTGGCGAAATCGATGACGTTCAGGTCGGCGCGCTTACCCGCCGCGATCCGCCCGCGATCGGCGAAACCGTAAAGGTCAGCGGTTTGCGAAGTAATTCGGCGGATACTCTCGCTCAGCGACAGCCGCTCGCCGCGCGCGCGATCTCGCGCCCAATGCGTCAGCATAAAGGTTGGAATCGAGGCGTCGCAAATGGCGTTGCAGTGCGCGCCGCCGTCGCTTAGCCCCACCACCGCCTCCGGATCGAGCAATTGTTCGTACAGAGCGTCGTGATTGGCGTCCGCATAGTTGAACATCGACAGGATCAGCATTGCGCCATCTTGTGTCAGGGCGTCATAGGCGACGGCTTCGAGGCTTTTGCCCTCCCGCGCGGCGACCGCGCCCAGCATGGCCGAGGGCTGCGCTTCATAGTCGGGTACGCCAACCAGGACGCTGCAGCGATCAAGGGTCGCCATCATCATGGCCCCGACCGCCTCTTCCGCCGCGTCGGGCCAGACGGTCGTTTCGCCAAGTATCGCCGCACGCGTCGCCGTTTGCGCAAGTGGCGCAAGCGCTCGGTCAAAGGCAACCGTTCCACCGCGCGATACGACGGACGTCCCACGAACGGATGACGCACGTCCCAGCCCCATAGAACCCCGAACGGTCGCGCTGCCACCAGTGGGATGACTTTAACCCCACGCGTGCGCCACGCGCGCATTCGATCCATTTCCGCGCGCCACCGCTGAGGATCGGCATCGTGCTGCAAGACGATAAACGTGGCGGTCAGCCCGGTCTCGGCGGCCAGCGCGCCAAGCCAATCGAGTTCCTTCGCCACGATGCCCGGATCGTCCTCTTGTACGATCCCGGCGCCGGCCACCTCGAACACCCGCCCTCCCCCCTCGGCGAAGGCCTTGCCGATGGCGAACAGCTCCGCGTCGTGCGCGAAAGTGCCAGGCACCGGCCGCCCGTCGCGGGTATGGTGGCCTAAAGTGCGCGAAGTGCTAAAGCCGAAGGCCCCGGCCTGCGCCGCCTCCTTCGCCAGCCGGGCCATCTGCTCGATCTCGCCAGGCGTCGCCTCGGCATTACCGTCGCCCCGCCCGCGCGTCACGTAATGGCGCAAGGCCCCGTGCGGCAGTTGAGCGGCGACGTCCATCGTCCAGCGGCGCTTGTCGAGCGCATCGAGGTACTGCGGGAAACTCTCCCAGCCCCAGGTCAGACCCTCGGTCAGAGCCGTTCCCGGGATATCCTCCACGCCCTCCATCAAGTAGATCAGCGTGCGCCGCGCTTCGGGCCGCACCGGCGCGAAGCCGACGCC
>JANXWN010000214.1 GCA_025351125.1 Caulobacteraceae bacterium
CGCGCGATATCGACGGCCAATTCATCCACCTGGACGTGGCCAGCGAGCCGGGCTGGGCCGCGCTTATGGCGCAGGTCGAAGCCCGGTACGAACGCCTCGACGTGGTGTTTAACAATGCCGGCATCGTCCTTAGCCAATCCATCGAGGCTCTCGACCTTGCCAGCTGGGACCGCATCATCGGCGTCAACCTGACCGGCGTTATGCTCGGCTGCCAAAAGGGCATAGCGCAGATGAAGAAGAACCCTTTCGGTCCGAAGGGGGCGATCATTAACACCGCCTCCACCGCCGCCTATGCCGCCATCCCGGGAGATCCGGCCTATTCGGCGACAAAAAGCGCGGTGCGCCTGCTGACCAAGGCCGTGGCCGTGCACTGCGCGCGGGCGGGTTACGCCATCCGCTGCAACTCCCTGCACCCCGGGGCCACGGAAACCGCGATCCTCGCCCCAGTCCTCAAAGCCGCGCCGCAGATGCGAGCGTCCTTCGACGCCATGTCGCCGATGGGGCGGATGGCCCAGCCCGAGGAGATCGCCGCCGTGGCCGTGTTCCTGGCCTCCGACGACGCAAGCTATGTCACGGGCGCGGAATTTCTGGCGGACGGCGGCATGATGGCCGGTCATCCCGGCATATAATTTTTCAAAGCAACGGTTTTTCCCGCGAGGAGGGCAAGAAATGGGACGTCTGCAAGGAAAGGGTGCGATTGTGCTCGGCGCCGCCGGCGCGGGCAATATGGGCCAGGTGATCGCCAAACGCTTCAGGGAAGAGGGCGCCAAGGTCCTCGTCGCTGGTCGCAAGGACGACGAACTGGCCCGCTTCGCCGACGAGATCGGCGGCGAGTGGGCTCACTGCGACATCACCAAGCGCGATGACGTGCTCACGCTCGCCGCGACGGCCAGGGCCAAGCTCGGAGCTGTGCATATCGGCGTCAACGCAACCGGCTGGGGGCTGCTGAAGCCGTTCTTGGACAACACCCAGGAGGACTTGGAGGCGATAACCGCTCTGCAGTTCATCGGTCCGATTTTTTTCTATCAGGCCATGATCGGCGCGATGGACCAAGGCGGCTCGATCATTCAGATCAGTTCAGCCACGGCCACCATCATGCTCAATGACCACGCCGCTTACATGGGGACCAAAGCGGGCGCGGATCATGTGATTCGCTGCGTCGCCAATGAGTTCGGCGAAAAGGGCATTCGCGCCAACTCCATCTCGCCGGGTCTTACCGACACCCCCATGACGGCGGGCGCTAAACAGACGCCTGGGGTCTACGAAGCCTTCACCGCCTGCTACCCGCTTGGACGCGTGGGTACGTCGGAAGACATTGCTGCGGCGGCCGTCTGGCTCGCCAGCGACGAATGCTTTGTGACCGGCCAGAATCTGCAGGTGAACGGTGGGCTAACCCTGCGCCGCAATCCGACGCGGGACGAGATCACCGCCTCGGTCATGGCGGCGATGAAGGCAGGGTAGACGTTTGCCCGCGCCTCTCGACCGATGACGTTGCGCCGCGACCGCGCACGCCGATCGCGGCAGATGAATTGAGTATGCGACAATGAAAGCCGGCAGTTTTTTTCCAATTCAGCAACAGTCGGCCTTCTACGCCATGGGCGCGGACGATTGCTCCCTGTTCTTCGACCTGGGCAGTCTGACCGAGAAACAACAGGCCGACCACCTGGCCAACATCACCCTCACCGCCGCCCTACAGGTGGCTTTGATCGCCCTGGGCAAACCTATCGACTACGTCGGTATGTTCGACGCCTTCCAAGATCCAAGGTGGGCGTCAATCCTCGCGCGTTACCGCCGAAGCTTCCAGGCCGCAGGTTTTTCGACAATACCGGCGGAACACGTCGTGTATGGGCGCAAATGGGATTTCTACGATTCCCTGTTGGGCCGGACGCCTCCGGTCGAGCTCGTTAATCTGTACATGGTCAGCGGTTCGAATGCGGTCCTTCATCAAGACCCGGTCGCCTTGGAAGTCAGCCGCAACCTGAACTCCAAGTTCCATTTCGCCGAGCATGCGCCCGCCTTTGGCATTCCGGTCCCAGAAACCTTCGTCACCACTAAAGCGGGCTTGTCGGGTCCGGCCGCCGCCGCCTTTCTGGAGCGGCACGCCGGCGGGCGCGGCGCGGTCATGCTCAAAATCTCCGGCCTCGCCGGCGCGCGCAACGTGACGTCGGTCTTCCGTCTTGATGAAGCCCGCGCCTATGTCGCGCAGTACCGGGACGACATGCCTGTCCTATTGCAGGAGAAGCTGGACCTCAGCCGGTTTACCGAGTGGACGGTGGATTTGTGCGTAACCGATCGCGAGATCGAAATCGCCAACGTCCGGCGCATTCTGTTCGCGGACGGCGTCTGGGTGGGAAACCATATTCCCGAAACCACCCCGCTGTCACCGGATCAACAATCAGCGCTGCTCAATGTCGGCGCCTATGCGCGCCACCACGGGCTCAGCGTCCCTGAAGGCGCCAATTGCGGCATCGACTATTTCGTGGGTCCTGACGGCGCGGTGATCGTCACCGAGATCAATGTGCGGTGGACCGGAGGCTTATTTCCCACCCAGGCGCTGCAGCGAATGCGGCCTAACGGCGTCAATGCCGTGGTCTGCTTCGATATCGTGCCGACCGCGGAGATCGACGCCTATCTAGACTTCGTTGAGACGCATGCGCCCGGTCCGGATGAAGGTGCATTCTCATGCCTGTCGCTAGGATTTAGCCCGTTCAAACAGGACATCGCCGGTCGCGCGCACCTCTACGTCTGGCATCTTGTGATGGGCGACTTTGCCGCCTTTCACCGCACGAAATGCCAGACGCTGGCGGAAGGCGTACTTCCGACAACCGACCTGATCCGGTTGTCGGCGTAAGGCAGACCGCCATTAAAGCCCGCGTGCCGCCTCGCCTTCGGCGATGTAGCGCTCGATCATGTGGTGCAGGTGACGGATACGCATCTCGGTATATCGGCCAAAGTGCACCAGGCCATTCCCCGACGAGCGCAAGCCTTCCTGCACATAGGGCAAATTGCCCATGTCCTGTTCGAAAATACCCGCTAGCCCGCCCATTTCGGTCGCGTCGCTCCAAGGGTCGTCCAGACCCAGTTCGTGCACCGGAACGGGCTTGGGACGCGGGCCGGTTTTCGGAACGCGCCTGAGCATGATGACGTCCATGATCCCGCTATCCGGGTCGCGGCCATTGGGTCTCCAGCGGTAGACCAGATTGGGATTATAGCCCGCCCAAAAGCTCATATTGGGCCAGACGTTGTACAGTAGGGGATCCCCCAGTTCGGCGTCTGAACAAGCTGAATAATCATGCCCATCCTCGGCGCCAAGCGCGATACGTTGCTGCTCGGCGGCGAAGGCCCGGGCGGTTATGCCGTCTGGAACGGCGAACTGGCCGTCCTCGAAGCCGCGCCGCCGCCCGCCGCCGCCCTGCGAGCCACCCATTGCCTCGATGATTTCGGTGGGGGTGTAGTTCTTGTCGTGAACGAACGGACTTGGAACGCCTGAAGCGGAGAACTGCCGGGTCACGAAGTCGTCTAGAATGTCATATTGGCTATTGGCATCCGCCAGAAAGGGTAGAATCTGCGGATGGGTGGTGATTGAGTGATGGCTTTC
>JANXWN010000252.1 GCA_025351125.1 Caulobacteraceae bacterium
TCGAACGGCGGCGGCGAGAAATAGCGCGAATAACCGGCATGCACGGTGGTGGTCGACGTCGGCGTCCACACCAGATTAACCCGCGGGCTCAGCTGATTTTCGTGGCGAAAGCCGTTGAACTGGTCGAACCTCAGGCCGTAGTTCAAAATCAGCGCTTCAGCCAGTTGCCATTCGTCCTGCAGATAGATGCTGGCGGTTAAAGCGGTGTGCCCGCTGTTATCGAGGATGGTCACGGGCTGGTCGCTGGTTTGGGCCCCAGTGATGTCCAGCGGAATCACCCGCGAGTTGGTGGTGCTGCCCGCGTGATCCACCTGCACGATGACCCCGCCGCGCAGGGTGTGCGCCTCGGTGAGATGATAGACGCCCTCGGCCTGTAGTCCTCCGGCCCTGTCGTCTTTCCGCGCGGTTTGGGCGATGCCGGTGAATAATAGGTCGCCGACGATGTCCGGAGCGAAGGTCAGGCGCGAATAGCGCGCGAACACCGAAATCTGACCGGTGAAGGAGTCGGTCGTGTGCAGAAAGCTCGCGACCCCGAAATATGTGGCCTCCATTTGATTGTCGTTGAGGGCCAAGCTGGGAAAATCGGTTCGACCCGACACCACGAGGGGCTGGTCGGCGTTAGGCCCCAGCAGCAGCGACGGCGTTTGGCCGGAGCGGTCGGGGATTTGGAACCGCTGATTTGACGCCCCCAGAATCAGCGAGATTCGGCTGGACGGATCGACGATGTCCTCTAAGTAGGCGAAACCCTGAAACTGGTCGGTGCGATCATGCGCTGGCGTCGACTGGCCGTCGGGCGACTCGACGCCGAGCCGGGAATGCTGATAGCCGCCCGAGACGAACAGATTGAGCGGCCCGAAGCTGCCGCCATAGGAAAGGCTAGGCTCGATCTGGCCGTGGCTGCCGCCGTAAATCGAAATCTCTCCGGCGTTTTTGTAAACGCCGTTCTTGGTGGTGATGTCGATCACCCCCGCGGTGCGCAGGCCGTATTGCGCGGGAAGAGCGCCGGTGATCAGCGCCACCTTCTCCGCCAATCGCGGGCTGATGGCTTGACTAAAAACGCTCAGGCCTTCGGGCAGGATGGCCCCGTTCAAGCGAAATTGCAGACCGTTATGCTCGCCGCGCACGTGCAATTGGCCAAAAGAATCCTGAGCGACGCCGGGTGATTGCAGAACCACTTGATTAAGGGCGACGTTGTCGCCGCCCGGCATGGCCGCGATCGCCGCCTTGTCGATGGTGTAGACCGAGGCCCCCAACTGCGGCTGAATCGCCGCGCGGGCGGCATTGAGGCGTTGGGCGGTGACGACGATGTCGTTAGGTCCGGTCGCCACCGATTGTGCAAGCGCGGCGCCGCCGAAGTCGCAGACCGTCATCAAAGCCGTACAAGCCCCCACCGTCGAAAAGCCGGATCGCAATACTCAAACTCCAAGGGCTGCCGACCGCCAAGGCGGCGCAGGGCATATGGGGCGCCTCATTGAGGATCGCCAGGGCTTTAGTGAGGCGCCGGATTGCGATCAAGAAATGTCATTACGCGAGCGGCGCGAAGACGGCTCCCGGCCGCGAGGTGGCGTGCATCCCCGCGAGGTGGAGGCGCAGCAGAGCGCGCACGCGCGGATCGTCGAGATCGGCGCAGAGGATGTCCATGGCTGCTTTGGCCGACCGCGTTAAACCGCGTCGCTCAGCGCAAGGGTTTCTTTGACTTGCCGCTTCAAGAACTTGCCGCTGGCGTTGCGCGGCAGGGGCTGGTCGAGGAGCCACAGATAGCGGGGTATTTTGTGCTTGGCCATAATCGGGGCGCAGTGGTCGCGCAGCGACTGGCCGGTCAGTGTCTCGCCCGCGCGAAGCACGACGGCGGCGGCGACTTCTTCACCGAGGCGCTCGTCGGCCACGCCGAATACGCAGGCCTCGGCGATGGCGGGGTGACGATAGAGGCAGGCCTCGACTTCGACGCAGTAGACGTTTTCCCCTCCGCGTAGCACCATATCTTTCTTTCGGTCGACGATGAAAATAAAGCCGTCGGCGTCGATGCGGGCGATATCGCCGGTGTGCAACCAGCCATCCGTTATCGCTTCGGCGGTCGCGTCCGGACGGTTGATGTATCCCTTGATGACCTGAGCGCCGCGAACCCAAAGTTCCCCCACCTGGCCGGCCGGAACGGCGTGGCCAGCGTCGTCGACGCACTTTGCCTCATAGCAGGGCATGGCCGGCCCGGCGCTGTCGGGCTTATCGACGAAGAAATCAGCCGAGACGGCGGTGATGATGCCGCAGGTTTCGGTCATGCCGTAGCCCGTATTGGGCCGCGCGGTGGCGACGCTCTGATCGATTTTCAGCACCAAATCGGGCGGCAATTGCGCGCCACCGCCGCCCAGACTGACCAAGCTGGAAAGATCGTGTCGGGCAAAGTCTGGATGGCTAATCAGTTCGCGCGACATCACCGGCACGCCGCTCATCGCCGAGACCTTCTCGCTCTCGATCAGGTTCAGGGCGGCCTTGGCGTCCCAACGGTGCATCAGCACCATTTTGCCGCCGCCCGCCGCCACGGCATAGGCGCCGCAATTATTGGCGGTGACATGGAACAGCGGCGTCGTCGTCAGGACGACCGGGATCGGCGCCGGCGCCGCGGGATCGATGACCAACCCGGTCGCCCGCGCGGCGGCCAAAGCCTGCACTTGTCCGGAGAACATGATGCTGAACAGATTGGCCACGCACCCGCGATGCGTGAGCTGGGCGCCTTTGGGAAAGCCGGTGGTGCCGGAGGTGTAGAAGATACAGGCGTCGGCGTCCGGATCGACGGTCACCGCGGGTAGGGCGCCCGGCGTGGCGACGACTTGGCCCCAATCGATCACGTCCGCGGGAAGGTCGGGCGTCCGCACCGCGACGACCGTGGCGCCGCGGATCATGTCGGGATTTTCGCGCAGCCGCGCGAACCGTTCGGCGTCGACGAACACGACCTTGGGCGCCGAATCCTTTAGCGCATAGTCCATTTCCTCGGCCACCCACCACGCGTTCATCCCCACCGCCGCGACGCCCAGACACAAGCACGCCCAATAGATCAACATCCATTCTGGATAGTTGCGCATGGCGATAGCCACGCGGTCGCCGGGTTTTACCCCCCGTGCGGTCAGCCAGACGGCGACGGCGGCGACGGCCGCGTGCGCCTCGGAATAGGT
>JANXWN010000314.1 GCA_025351125.1 Caulobacteraceae bacterium
CCGATGCCTTGAACGCGTCGCGTGTCGAGCCGGGAAGTTCGGATGTGTCTTGGCGGGGTAAGTTGGATTTGGCGGTTGCAACGCCGGACGGCGTCAAAGAGCCGTTGAACCGTCGCGTGACGATTAAGGTGAGTCCCGTTAATTAGGCGTTTGACGGCGCGTCAATATGCGAAGTTTAAATTATCCAATCCAACGCGACGCGACTGAGAGCGTTGTGCGAACTCCTGCAAACGTTTCGGTTCAGAAACTGAAAAACGCCGCGACGGGCGCGTTTGGTTTGTTGGTTGGGCTGACTGTTTTGATCTGTCCGACGACGATTTACGCGCAAGCTTTTGGGCAGCCGACACCGGGGATTTGTTTTTTGTCGCGGGAGCGCGTGCTCGATCGGTCAAAGGCCGGTGCGGCGGCCAACGCGCGGCTGCAAATCTTCGCCAATGCGGTGGCGCGTGAGCTCAGCGGTGAACGCGCGGCGATCGCGGCCGACGCGAACGTCTTGCAAATCCAACGCCCGGTTATCAACGAGGCGGTGTTTCAACAGAGGGCAGGCGCGCTTGCGCTGCGGCAACAATCTTTCCAGGCTCTAGAAAATACCCGCAACGATCAGATTTCGCGAACGCGCACGGCCGCCACCAACCGCGTCATCCGGGCCATGGCGCCAACTTTGGCGTCGGTTCTTTCGGAGCACGGGTGCAGTGCGGTCTTGGAGAGTTCCGGCGCCTATGCCATAAGCCCGCGAATGGATCTGACGGCGGAAGTGATCGGTATTCTCGATATCCGATTACCCGGATTCAATTTCGATCTCGAACCGGCGGGGCGTTAAGGCGTCTGCGCTAATCTCAATAACCCCTCGCATGTTCAGTCTTTCAACATCGGTATAATTCAAATGCTGCGTACAATATCAGTTTTGTCACTGCTGGTCGGTTCGATTGCGGTTATGCCGTGCTACGCCGTCGCGCAGCCCCTGGCGTTAGGGGCGGCGACGCCGGGCGTTTGCTTGTTTTCACGCAACGCCGCCATGGCTGCTTCGCACGCCGGCGTCGCGGGCACGGAACGGATGCAGACGATCGTCGCGGCGGTCAATGCCGAGCTCAATCCGCAACAGCAGCAAATCTTAACTGACGCCAAAAATACGCAAGCACAGAAATCGAGTTTATCTCCAGCAATATTTCAACAACGGGGTCTTGCTCTGGAACAACGGGAACAAACTTTTCAGCAGCTTCAGCAGCTCCGCAACGCGCAAGTGCAACAAACCCGCGTTCAAGTCGAGCAATCTATCTCGCAAGCGATCGATCCCTTTTTAGACGCGGCGACGATCGCGCACCGTTGTTCGATCGTGTTGGAGCGGTCGAATGCCTACCGATTCAATGCGGCGATGGATTTGACCGACCAGGTGCGGACGGCCCTCGATCAGAAGTTGGCGCCAATCCAATTCAACCTCGCGCCGCCCGAGTCTGTGCAAGGCCGCAGGCCCCGATAAAGTCGCCTCGACGTTTGCGGCGCCCCTTGAGAATTGTCTAAACACAGATAAGTTGCGGCGTCCGGTCGCTGGCCCGAGCCTTCACCGGACGCTCCAATACAGAACCCGCCTTTTCGGCGTCAATTAGGGAAACAATTCGGACATGGCCACGTTGCAAGAGATAACCGAGCGGATGAGGACTGCCGTGGGAACAGACTCCGGCCTCGGCAAGTCGCTCAAATACAACCTGAAGGGCGACGGTTTTATCCACATCGACGGTGGAACGGTTACCAACGAAGACGCTCCCGCTGATTTAACCATGACGATTGCGCTTAACGACCTAGTGGCTCTGGGGGAAGGTAAGCTGGACCCCATGACGGCCGTCATGACCGGCAAACTGCAGCTATCGGATATGGCTGTCGCCATGGGATTGCAGAGCAAGATGCAGACGCTTTTTGCGAAAATGGCCTAGGGTTTGAGCGACGCGGCGCCCCTGATCGGCGTCGTTTCCGCGCCCGTCCCCGAGGGCGGCGCGGCGGAATGGTTCGCGGGGGCGCGCGACGCTCGTCTCCGCGCGGCCCTCTTTGCGGCAAGGGGCGCGGTTCGCGGCTCCGTGGTGGTGAGTCCGGGACGAACCGAACCCATTGAGAAATATTTCGAAATCGTGGAAGGCCTGCGCGAACGCGGCTTTACCGTTCTGGTTCACGATTGGCGCGGTCAAGGTCTATCGGCGCGACTGCTGACGGACGAAAGGCTCGGGCACGCTGAGGGCTCCGCGGATTTTATGGTGGATTTCCAGCGGCTTCTCAACGCTTTCGAGGCTCGACTGCCAAAACCCTGGGTGGCCGTCAGCCATTCGATGGGCGGATGTTTATCTTTGTTGGCGATGGCGCGGGGCGAACGGCGGTTTTCCGCCGCGATTATGTCGGCGCCGATGTTCGGCCTCCAAACCGGGCCGTTTCCCAGGCTCGTCACGCGCTGGGTCGCGGCGTTCGCTAAAGCATTTGGGCGGGCAGGCGCACCCGCGATTAAACCTGAGGCCGCGCCGGCCCCGTTCGCAGCCAATATCTTAACGCATGACCAACGCCGTTACGAGCGCAACGAGGCTCTAATGATCGCGTGCCCTGAGCTTGGCCTGGGCGCGCCAACCTGGGGGTGGATTGACTTTGCATTGTGCGCAACCGAGGAACTCCGGACGAGCGCAGGGGTGACCGAAGTGACAATTCCACTGACGTTCCTTGTCTGCGGTAAGGAAGGTTTGGTCGACAACGAAGCCATTCGACGGGTGGCCGACCGTCTTCCCGGCGCGCGATGTGTTGATATCCCCGGCGCATTCCACGAAGTCCTCCAGGAGACCGACGATATCATTGCGGTGTTCTGGCGCGAATTTGACGCCTTGACCGCTCGGCTATGACGCGGCTGATCGCAGTAACGCCAAGGCGTCGTCGAGAAGGAGTTGGTCGCCCGCGATGGCAATTTGGCCGCCGTAACGCCCAACCGGCGCGCCGTTCCAATCGGTGATGAAGCCGCCGGCGCCGGCGATCAGCGGGATCGCTGCCTCGATATCCCAGCTTTTTAGGCCCGCCTCGACCACCAAATCGAGGGTTCCGGCCGCCACCATCGCATAGGCGTAGGCATCGCAACCCAGGCGCACCAAGCGGACTGCGTCACGCAGCCGAGCCCAGACGACTCGTTCAGCAAGCGTGAAGCAGGCGTGCGGGTCGGTCGTGGCGACGATGGCGTGGCTGATTGGCACGCCTTTTCGCACCGCCAACGCCCGGCTCGACCCATCCTGGATCAACCGCGAGCCACCGGCGTGGCCGACGTAGATCTCGTCAAGAAACGGCTGGCCGATCGAGCCCAACGCCGGTACGCCCTGGAATCGCAAGCCGATCAAAGTGGTCCACAGGGGTAGGCCGGCTATAAACGCGCGCGTGCCATCGACCGGATCTATGACCCAGACGAACTCCGCGTTTGCTCTGTCCTCGCCGTATTCCTCGCCGATGACGCCGTGAGTCGGGTAACGTTCGCTGATCAAGGCCCGTATCGCCGCCTCGGCCCCACGGTCCGCGGCGGTGACGGGGTCAAACCTCCCGCCGGCGTTCTTGTCCTCCAAACCATGGTCGGCGCGGAACAACGGCAAAATGACGTCCGCCGCCGCCCGGTTGAGATCGACTACAAATACCTCGAGAGGTTTCAGCTCAGCGGCGGACAACATTGGTCTGGACTTAACCTGATCTGGCCGGGAGACAAAGCACGGGTTTCTCGGCCCGGGCAGGGGCTGCGCCAGATACATACCTTCTCCCGATGGGAAATGACCGGGCGGCGCTTGCAAAGATACGGGGGAGGCAGGCATAGCTCGATTTGCCTCACGTCCCTTGTCTCGCCTAATGAAGCCATGGCTCAGCGGCGACCAACGATCACTCAGACCCTTGTCTGGCGTTTTGAGGCGATGGGGTATGATTTTGCCACGGCGGTCATTCGGCTTCTACCGGTCGACACGGCGTCGGCGATCGGTGGTGCGCTCTTGCGCGCCGTCGGGCCGCTGACGCGCGCGCATCGCACGGCCTCGCTCGGCTTGCGGCTGGCTTTTCCGACCATGACCGACACTGAGTACGCCCGCATTCTCGCGGCGCAGTGGGAGAATTTCGGGCGCTACATCGCGGAATTTCCGGTGCTTGACCGCCTGACCCCTCGCGGCGGTCGCGTCGAGGTTGTGCATCCCGAACGTTTGGCGCGGATCGCGGCGTCCGGTCGCCCGGTGATCTTCATTTCTGGCCATTTTTCCAACATGGAAGTAATGTCGGCCGCAATTTTGGATGCGGGAATACCCTGCGAGATTACCTATCGCGCGGCCAACAATCCGTTCGTCGACGCGCGCATCAAGCGCAGCCGGTTTCGATACGGCGTGCGGATGTTTGCACCCAAAGGGGCCGACGGCGCCCGCGAATTGCTCGATGCTCTAACGGCGGGGCGTTCGGTGGCTTTGATGAACGACCAGAAATACGATGCCGGCGTCGCCGCCCCATTTTTTGGGCGTACTGTCTACACCTTGCCAGCGGCGGCGCGCTTGGCCTTGCGGTTCGGCGCGGAGATCCAACCGCTATCAGTCCAACGCGTGCACGGCGCCCGCTTTCGCCTGACCGTACACGATCCCATACGCCTCGTAGCGACCGGCGATCGCACGGCGGACATCTGTACCGGCGTCACCGCGATCAACGCTTTTATAGAAGCGCGCGTGCGCGAGCGACCGGAAGAATGGTGGTGGATGCACAAACGCTGGCCAAAAGCGGATTACGAGGGTGGCGAGCGACGATGACGCTTAAGGTAGAGCTTGGCGCGTTTTCCAACGCTCCAGAGCCTGCGTCGGTCCGGCATAGGCCTCCTGGTGGACGGGGCTCCAATAACGCAGATCATCAAGGGCAATCTTCTTGCCCGACACAGCGCACAACACGAAACGACCAGGGCGTAAAATGGTAAACTCGCCATCGCCATAGCGCAGCAAGGCCAAGTCTCCGCCATCGGTTAGGTTCGTGTCGTGGGCGTTCATCGATCCAGTCTAACCCAACGTGCGGGTTCAGAATAGACGGCCTTGGTCGATCGGAAGGGCTGTTGCTTTCCGGGGCGGAGCGGTAGGTCCATCGACGACAGCCGCGCGATCCCCATCGTCAAATACTAATTTGAGCGTCTCTCCACGCTTCAAGCCCGCCGCTGAGCGCGCTAGACGACCGTCGGCGGTATGCACGCGGGAGAAGCCGCGCTTCAAGGGCCCGTCGGGATTAAATGAGAGCCGCAGCTTTTCAATGGCCGCTAAACGGTCGCCGGCGGCGATCAGTCCCCGCCGCACCATGGGCTCAAGGCGGGCGCCGGACACGCTAAGCCGATCAGCCTTGAGCGTTATCGGGCGCTGCAGAAGCGCCGGTTTCAGCGGCGCGGCGATCCCGGTTAGAATATTGCGGTGCGCCGCGACGGATATTTCAAGCGCGCCGCTTAGTCGACCCGACGCGATATCGAGGCTTTGCGTGGCGATGGACAACAGGTCGGTCAGACGCGGTAGGCCGGCGACGGCTCCCGCAAGACGGGCCCGGCGATAATCGATCAATCGACTGCCGCACTGGATCATCCGCCGCTCGTAGTCGGCGAGCGCAGCGGCCAAATCGGCCAACACCGGCGTGGCGATTTCGGCCGCCGCCGTCGGCGTGGGTGCTCTTCGGTCGGACACGAAGTCGATGAGCGTCGTGTCGGTCTCGTGTCCGACAGCGGAAATCAACGGAATCGTCCCGGCCGAAACGGTGCGCACGAGCGCCTCGTCGTTGAACGGCCACAAATCCTCAACCGATCCTCCCCCGCGCGCAACGATGATCAGATCTGGACGTGGCGAGACGCCATCTGGCGGAAGGCTGTTAAAACCCTCGATCGCGGCGCGAACCTGCGCCGCCGCTTGGTCACCTTGCACCACGACCGGCCACACGACGACGCGGCAGGGCCAGCG
>JANXWN010000316.1 GCA_025351125.1 Caulobacteraceae bacterium
TTCCGCTGGCCCCTGCCCCCCTGTCGCCCAGCGCCATTCAACCGCGCGATGCCTTCGGCCTGTTCGCGTGGGATAAGGCTCAGTGTCGCAAAATGATCGAAGGCGCGCGGCACGAGGGTCTGTTCACCCCGCCGTCGACGCGGGGCACGATATTTTATCCCTTCACCGGCGGTGGCGCGAACTGGGGTGGTTTGGCGTTCGACGAAGCCCGTCAGGTCGCCTACGTGAACACCTCAAGCGCCATGCATCGCGTGACTCTCATAGCCGCGGCGCAAGTCAAAGCGGCGCAAGTCGCCCACCCGGACGTCGAGATTTCACCCGACGCGGGCGCGCCGTTCGGCGTGCGGCGAGAGGTCATGGTGTCGGCGTTGGGACTGCCGTGTAACCCGCCGCCGTGGGGCGTGTTGCACGCCATCAATATGCGGACCGGTGAATTTCTGTGGAACGTCCCGTTGGGAACCACGCGCGATCTGGCGCCGGGAAGCCAATATATCCTGAAAGGGACCGGGGTTCCCAACTTCGGCGGGCCGATCACCACCGCGTCAGGGCTGGTTTTCATCGGCGCGGCCTTGGATAATTTCCTGCGCGCCTTCGACAGTCGCACGGGCCAGGAACTCTGGCGCGGGCGTCTGCCCGCCGGCGGCCAGGCCACGCCGATGACCTATGTGTGGCAAGGCCGCCAATACGTGGTGATCGCCGCCGGCGGCCACGCCAAATCCGGGACCAAGCGCGGCGATCAGCTGATCGCCTTCGCCCTGCCGCGCTGACCAGCCCAAAAGCGCCTGCCCGAGGCGATTTTGCACGATGGCGAGACGGAATCCGGCGATGCTCGGCGCCGGCGTGGTTGATTGCGTGCGCCGAGCGTGTGTCTAATCGGCTGAACGTTCCCGCTGGAGGCCAACCTCGATGCTACGACGCGATGTCCTAACCAACGTCCTGGGCTATACCGCGATGGCGGCGGCGCCCGTGCGATCCTTCGCCGGCGCCGCCACCGCTTGGTCGCTCCCCGCCAAACGCGCGGTGACGATGATCGAAAATACCTTCATTCCGATGCCCGACGGCGTGAAATTGGCGGTGCAGCTGTGGTTGCCGGCCGAAACCGACACGCATCCCGCGCCGGTGGTGTTGGAATACATCCCCTATCGCAAGCGCGACCACTATCGTGCGTTCGACAGCTATTGGGGCCAGATGCTGGCGCAATACGGCGTGGCCTACGCCCGGCTCGAGACGCGCGGATCGGGCGACTCCGGCGGCATTCTCGCGGACGAATATCTGCCGCGTGAACAACACGATGGGGCGAGCGCCATTGCTTGGTTGGCCAAGCAGACGTGGTGCAACGGCCAAGTGGGGATGCGAGGGGTGTCGTGGGGCGGCTTCAGCACCCTGCAGGTCGCCGCTCTCGCCCCACCGGCGCTCAAAGCGATCATGCCGATGTCGGCGTCGGACATGCGCTACACCGACGATGCGCATTATTTAGGCGGCGCCTTCGCCCTGACGGGCCTCAAATGGGCCACGAGTTTTAAGGCCGTCACTGCCGCCCCGCCCGACCCGTTGATTACCGGGGCCGGCTGGCGGGAGGCGTGGCAGAAGCGCCTGGACGCGACGCCGCCGATCGCCGCGCGTTGGCTGTCGCATCAGACCAACGACGCGTTTTGGCGGCAAGGATCGGTCGCCCTGGACTGGAACGCCATCGCCTGCCCCGTCTATGTCATCGGCGGCTTGGTGGACTCCTACGGCAATGAAATTCCGCGCCTGCTCGCTCATTTGAAGGTCCCCCGCAAGGGGTTGTATGGGCCGTGGCAGCATGGCTACCCCTCTCCGGCGACGCCCGGCCCGGCGCTGGATTGGGCGTGGGAAGAGGTTCGCTGGTGGCGTCACTGGTTGATGGGCGAAGAGACCGGAATCATGGCCGAGCCGATGTTACGGGTCTACCTGCCCGACGCCACGGCGGCGCAAGTTTCGCCGGCGCCGATTCCCGGGCGATGGGTCGCCGAACCGACTTGGCCCTCGCCGAATATAACCGCCCGCGCGTTTTATTTCGGTCAAGGCGGCCTGCACGACGCCCCGCCCACCGCCCAAACCGTGCGCTATGTGGCTGACAAGACCGTCGGCTTGGGAAAGGTCGAATGGGTGCCGTTCGCGCCCACCGAACTGCCCCGCGAGCAGTCGGCGGACGATGCCAAATCGCTGGTGTTCGATACGCCGGCGCTGACGCAAGACCTCGACCTCGTGGGCGCGCCGGTGCTGCGGGTCAGGGTATCGGCGGATCGACCGGTGGCCAAGCTTGCGGTGCGCTTGTGTGAGGTGGCGCCGGAGGGCGCGTCGTGGTTGGTGACCTATGGCGTGTTGAACCTGACGCACCGCGACGGGCATACCCATCCGGTGGCGCTGGTCCCGGGGCAGTTCTACGACGTCGACATTCCTTTAAATTTCACCGCTCACCGATTCCGCGTTGGAACGCGTATTCGCGCATCGCTCTGCGAAAGCCTCTGGCCGCTGGTTTGGCCATCGCCGCAGGTCGTAACCCTTGAGATCGATTTGGGCGCAACGCGGCTCGAAGCGCCAATACGCGGGCGTGGCGCGGCATCCTCCATGCCGATCGCCCTGGCGCCGGCTTTGACCGGCGTCGCTAAGGACTGGCCAACCCTGGAGGTCTCCGAAACCGGGGGCGTGGCCCGGGTGGTTGAAACTTGGCCGACGTCCGACAGCGTGGTGGCCGACATCGCTGAAACGACCTCGGGCAGCGGCCCCAATGTCGTTCTGTCGATGGCCGCCGCGGATCCCTTAAGCTGCGTGTGGCGGGCCGAGCAGACCTCCCGTTTCAAGCGTCCTGGTTGGGACGTTTCGATCCGCGCCGAGGTCTCCCTCTCAGCGACCGTGACGCATTTTCAAATTGACGAGCGAACGGTGGCGACGCTCAACGGCGCGGTGGTCGCCGACGTCACGCACAAGGATCGCCTTGTCCGCGCCTTGATGTAATCAGGCGTTCGGCGGAAACCCGAGCCGCACGTTTCTAAATCAGCGATGAACCGACCACACCTACGGGCGCGGCGCATGCCTTTTTTGAATAGTCGTATCGGTTAATTTGATTTTGCGATGGCGCCAACCAAGCCAAGCATCCCGGCCACGCGTTGGGAGTCGTCGACGACCGTCCAAGGGTAG
>JANXWN010000346.1 GCA_025351125.1 Caulobacteraceae bacterium
CGGTCGCGGTCCAAGGTCTTGGCTAACCGGCGACAATCTGTAGAACACCCCCCATGCCTCCGCCCGCCCAACGCCAACGCCGCGATCTGACCCAAGGGCCGATCACGCGCACCTTGTTGCTGTTCTCCCTGCCTCTGCTCGGGGGCAATGCCCTGCAGTCGCTGAACGGCACGGTCAATCAGATTTGGGTCAGCCATACCCTGGGCGAGGCGGCGATCACGGCGCTCGGCAACGCCAATATTGTCATGATGTTGATGATCGGCACCATGTTCGGCGTTGGCATGGCGGCCAATATCCTGGTGGGCCAGGCCGTCGGGGCCGGGGATTTGTTTCAGGTAAAACGGGTCATGGGGACGGCGACGACCTTTTTTTTGGGGTTGTCGGTGATCGTCGCGACCGCCGGCGCCCTGCTCACGCCGCACATCCTCGACCTAATGCGCACCCCGCCGGAGGCGCGGACCGACGCCGTCATCTATCTGCGTATTATCTTCGGAGCGGTGCCGTTCATGAATTATTTCATGTTCATGCAAATGGCTCAGCGCGGCGCGGGAGACTCGACGACGCCGTTCTGGTTCTTGGTGTTGGCGATCGTCATCGACATCACCCTCAATCCTCTGCTGATCCGTGGGATCGGGCCGTTCCCCAAGCTGGGTATCGCCGGGTCGGCGACCTCGACCTTGATCGGTCAAGGCGTGTCGCTGGTGTTTCTCATGATCCATTTGTCGCGCCAGAAGAGTATCGTCATGCTCTCCCTACCGGAGTGGCGACTCCTCAAGCCGGATGCGGAGATTCTGCGCGCCTTAATGACCCGCGGCTTGCCGATGGGCCTGCAGATGTTGGTGATGAGCGGCGCGGCGGTCGTCATGATCAGCTTCGTCAACCGTTATGGCGCCCTGACCAGCGCCGCCTACTCTATCGCTTCGATTATCTGGAGCTATCTGCAGATGCCGACCATGGCCATTGGCGCGTCGGTTTCTTCCATGGCGGCACAAAACGTCGGCGCTGGGCGATGGGACAGGGTCGATCAGATCGCGCGCTCGGGCGTCGTCAGTGGCTTGATTATTACCGGCCTGATCGCGCTGGTATTATATATGTTCAACGATGCGGTTTTGTCGATTTTGCTGCCGGCGCATTCCCCGGCGATCCCCTTGGCGAGGCATATCAACACCACCGTGTTATGGGGTTTCGTGCTGTTTTCGATCAGTTTTTCCTTGACCGGCGTCGTGCGCTCGACCGGCGCGGTGTGGTGGCCGTTAGTGATGCTGACGGTCTCCATGCTGGTGGTGCGCGTGCCCTTCGCCGCCCTCCTCAGTCCGCGTTTCGGCGCCGACGCGGTGTGGTGGAGCTTCCCGTTAGGGTCGATTACCTCGGCTGTGCTCGCGATCCTCTATTATCGCTACGGCGGCTGGCGACGGGCGCACATGCTGCGCGATCGGCCCCACGGCGTCGCGCCCGATGCCGGTCTCGCCGCGCCGGCGATGGTGTCGGGGGCGGTGCGACGGTAATCGCCGCCTTTAGAAAATTCACCCCCAGCGAATAAACCCGCTTTGCCTGATAGGACACTCCCATGTCGCATGGTCTTTCCCCCGCCCGTCTAGCGCGCATCGATGCGCATTGGCGCGATCGATATGTCGATCAAGGCAAGCTCGCCGGGACACTGACGCTCGTGGCGCGGCGCGGCGAGATCGCGCATTTGGGGGTGGTGGGGCACGCCGATATCGCGCGCCATACACCGATCAAGGACGACACCATATTTCGCATCTATTCGATGACGAAACCGCTCACCAGCGTAGCGATGATGATGCTCGTGGAGGAGGGCGCCGCGGCCTTGGATGATCCGGTCGAGAAATACATCCCGGCGTGGAAAAATATCGGCGTTTTTTCGGCGGGCGCGCCTGGACGGTGGCAGACCACGCCGACGGCCCGTCCAATGCAGGTGATCGATCTGCTTCGCCACACTTCGGGACTGACCTACGGGTTTCAAGATCGCACGCCGGTCGACGCCGCTTATCGGCGCGGCCACGTCGGCGTGGCGGGCTCCAAACTGTCGCTGACCGGCATGGTCGAGGCGATGGCCACGATCCCGCTGGAATTTTCGCCAGGCGCGGCGTGGAATTACTCCAATGCGACCGACGTTCTGGGTTATTTAGTCGGGGTGATCAGCGGTCGACCGTTTGAGGACTTTCTCCGCGATCGGGTCATCAAGCCGTTGGGCATGATCGATACCGACTTCTATGTTCCCAGCGACAAGACGGCTCGCTTCGCCGCCTGTTACGCCTTGGGTCCTAACGGCGCGCTGGGGGTGCAAGACGATCCAACGAAGAGCCCCTATCTGAGCCTCCCGCCCTATATCTCGGGGGGCGGCGGGCTGGTGTCGACGGCGGCGGATTATTGGGCGTTTTGCCGGATGATGCTGAATGGCGGGACCCTGAACGACGTGCGGCTGCTCAGCCGCAAGACCGTTGATCTGATGACCGCCAATCACCTGCCCGGCGGCCAGGACCTGACCCAATTGTCGATATCGTTATTCAGCGAAGCCACGATGGCGGGGGTCGGTTTCGGCCTCGGCTTTGCAGTGACCCTAGACCCGGCCAGGACCCTTCTCGCGGGTAGCGCCGGAGAATATTACTGGGGCGGCGCGGCCAGCACGGCGTTTTGGATCGATCCGGCGGAAGATTTGATCGTGATCTTCATGACCCAGTTCATGCCATCAAACCACTACCCGCTACGGCGCGAGCTGCGCACTTTGGTCTACAGCGCCTTTGATGATTAACATCGAGTCGTTCGACGACCGCGACCTTTTGGCGGCGGTGACGGCGGACGTTCTGACGGCCGCCCTAACCGGCGGCGGCCGTCAGACCTTCGCCGCCACCGGCGGGAACACGCCAAATCCCATCTATGACGCTTTGGTTCGGCGCGATCTTGATTGGGCGAACGTCGGCGTTACCCTCACCGATGATCGCTGGGTCGATCGGTCATCCCCGCTGAGCAATGAGGCGCAGGTTCGCGGGCGCTTATTGGTTGGAAAGGCGGCGGCGGCGCAGTTCGTTCCCCTCAAAGGCGTTGGCGCCACGCCGCACGCGGACGCTCTTGCCGCCGAACCCGCGATCGCCCCGCTGCTGCCGTTCGATGTCGTCCTGCTCGGCATGGGCACGGACGGCCACATCGCCTCGCTGTTCGCCGGTGATCCAAACCTGACGTCAAATGCGCTTTGCGTCGGCGTCGACGTCGCCGGACTCGAACCCTACGTCCCCCGCGTCAGTCTGACCGCGCGGGCGTTACTGAATAGCCGCTTGATCGTCGTGCTGGTCACCGGCGAGCAAAAGCGCGCGCTGATCGAGGATATCCTGGGCGGCGATGAGACTCACCGGCCGGTCGCGGCCATTCTGCGCCAATCGGCAACGCCGGTGCGGGTGTTGTGGGCGCGGTAGTCGTTTCCTCAACCCGCAAACACCACCTGACCTGAAATTACAGTCATATTCGCCTTCGCGGCTGGGATGTCGGCAAACGGAACGGTCATCAAATCGCGGGAGAACACGGTCAGGTCGGCCCGCTTGCCGACCTCCAGCGTTCCTAGTTCTTGCTCGCGACCGATAGCGTAGGCCGCCGACGCGGTGAACATTTTCAACGCTTGAACGCGGCTGACGGCTTGCTCGAGACCCCAATCGGGGCCGGCAAAACCGTTGAGGGCATGGCGATAACTGGCGGCGTAGAACTCTACCAGGGGATCACCTTTTTCCACCGGCGCGTCCGATCCTCCGCACACCAGCGCGCCGGACCCGAGCAGTGTTTTCCACGCGTAGGCCCCCTTGAGCCGTTCCCGCCCAAGTCGCGCGGGAGCGAAATAAAGGTCGCCGATGGCATGCGAGGGTTGCATGGATGCGGTGATCCCCATCGCGGCAAAACGGGGCAGGTCGGCCGGACTGAGGGTTTGCGCGTGTTCGATCCGCCAGCGCCGGTCGGTACGGGCCGCGCCCAATACGGTTTGCATGGCGTCCAGCGCCAACCGATTGCCCCGATCGCCAATGGCGTGGACGGCGACTTGCGCACCCGCGGCTTTCGCCTTGCGCATCCAATCGATCACTTGATCTTGCGGCGTAAGCAAGAGGCCGGACCAATCGGGTTTATCGCTGTAGGGCGCCAACAACGCTGCGCCACGGGAGCCCAACGCCCCATCGGCGTAAAGCTTAATTCCGCGCAGGCGAATCTTGCCATTGGCGTTAGCCGACGGGCCAGTGCGCAGCACCTCGGCGGCGTATTGCACGTCCATGTAGTTATCGACCCGCAGCCCCCAATCGCCGCCATGCGCCAGATCGCGCAGGATATCGAGGTCAACTTGATGGACGCTCATGCTGTGCACACCGGTCCAGCCGCGTGCGCGGTAGAGCTTATCGGCGCGGATCAAAGCCTCGCGGCGCAAGGCCGGACCCGGATTGGGGAGTCGGTCTTCCATGAGAGCGCGGGCGTTGTCGACGAGTAGGCCGGTCGGCTCCCCGCCAACGTCGCGCAGGATTTCACCACCTTTTGGGTCGAGCGTGGAGGCTGTGACGCCCGCCAACGCCAGGGCCGCCGAATTGGCGACAGCGGCGTGACCGTCGGCGCGTGTTAAATACACCGGGCGGTCGGCAACCACGGCGTCAAGATCGGCGCGGGTGGGAAAGCGATGTTCCGGCCAGTGGGTTTCGATCCAGCCGCGCCCGACGATGGGACCGGAGGGCTGCGTCGCCGCCCAGGCGCGCAGGCGGGCCTGCAGCGCGGCGACGGAGGCGGTTCCCTCCAGGTTCAGGGTCAACTCGCGCAGCCCGATTTGGGTCAGATGGGCGTGACTGTCGACGAAGCCCGGATAGGCCGCCGCGCCGCCCAGATCGATGTCGCGTGCGCCGGGCGCCGCGTGTTTGGCCCCGGCGAGCGCCCCGACATAGACGATCTTGTCACCCTTGATCGCTACGGCTTCGGCGCGCTCACCGTCGCCCCGCCCGGTGTAGATTGGTCCGCCGGTGACGATCATCCCCGGCGTTTGCGCTCGTCCGACCACGGGAATCAGCGCAACCGCCCCGCCGAGCGTGAGGGCGGTGCGTCGGGTGATGGCGGGCATGGCGCGGTGTCCTTTATTGCCGAATTTCCATATTTCGTTTTTTACGAGCAAGCGGCCATTCAATCTCTGCGCTAAGCCCCGACGAACACCCCGGCTCGCCGTTCATTGACCGACTTTACGCCTTCGGCGAAATCCGCCGTGGCGCGCAGCCAGGTCTGTTCGCGCAACTCGATATCGGTGCGGGCCTTGACGGCGGCGGCCAACTCACCCCGCAGGGTGGCGCGGGTGGCTTGCACCGAGAGGGGGGCGTTGTCGGCCAGTTCACGCGCCAAATTCAGGGCTGCGGCGCGGAGACCTTCCAGGGGAGCCACTTCATCCGCCAGACCCCAAGCGAGCGCCTCTTGCGCCTTGATGCGTCGGCCAGTCAGGCACATCAGCGCGGCGCGCTGATCGCCGATCACCCGCGGAAGAGTATAGGTAATGCCGAAACCGGGGTGAAAGCCGAGCTTGACAAAGTTGGAGACGAACCGCGCCTCGGGGGCCGCGATACGAAAATCGGCCACGAGCGCCAAGCCGAGGCCGGCGCCGACCGCCGCGCCCTGGATCGCCGCCACGATCGGTTTGCGAATCGAGAACAGGCGCACAGCCTGCACATACAGCGGACTGACGGAATCAATCCCCGCGCCTCCGACGCCGGTCGGCGAGCCGAGCTCGGCCCCGGCGCAGAACGCTTTGCCCGTCGAAGTCAGCACGCTGGCGCGTAAGGTCGTGTCGGCATCAATCGCGTCCAACGCGTCGGCTAGGTCTTTCATCAGCGGAATGGTGACGAAATTAAAAGGCGGATTGTCGAATTCGACCAATGCGACGGCGCCGTCGGTATCAACCAACACATTGCCGAACTTCGTAGTCATCGCTTCGCTCCGAGTAGATTGCGGGCCACCACCCATTGGTGAACCTCCGTCGGGCCGTCGTAAATGCGCATGGTGCGGATCTTCGAGGCCATCAATTGCAGCGGCGTTTCCTTGGTCATGCCCATGGCGCCGAGTGTCTGCATGCCGCGATCCACCACCTCCCAGGCCATTTCGGTGGCGTAGGCCTTGATCATCGACACTTCCAGACGGGTGTCGCGGCCCTGATCGATTTTCCAGGCGCAATCATAGGTCATCAGGCGGGCGGCGTGGATGCGGGTGGCCGCATCGGCCACCCAGCCTTGGATAACCCCGCGCTGCGACAAGGGCGTGCCGAAGGTCACGCGTTGCGGGGCGTAGTCGCAGATGACGTCCAGCGCGCGCTGCGCCATGCCGATCGACCAGGCGGCCATTTCCAAGCGTCGGGTGCCCAAACGCAATTGCATCGGCGCGAAACCTTGTCCCTCGGTTCCCAGCAGCTTCCACGACGGCACGCGGCAATCCTCAAGCAGAACCTCGTAAGTCATCGCGCCGCCGATCATCGGGATCGGGCGCACGACGCTAAAGCCGGGCGTGTCGCGATCAACCAGAAACGCCGACATGCCGCCGCGGGCGCCCTTTTGCTTGTCGGTCACCGCCATCAATATGGTGAAGTGCGCGACCGCCGCGCGGCTGATCCAAATCTTCCGGCCGTTGATGACCCAATCGTCGCCATCGCGCACGGCGCGAGTCAGCATGGCGGCGGGATCGCCGCCCGCGCCCGGCTCGGAGATGCCGATGGCCGAGATGGTCTCGCCGCGCACGTAAGGGGCCAGATAAGCCTCCCGCTGACGCTCGGTGACGGTGGCGGCCATCATGCGCAGATTGGGCGAGTCCGGCGGCAGGGTGTAGGGCGTGACGCAGCGGCCCAGATGCTCGTTGACCGCGACCATCGCGACGGCGGGAAGATCCGATCCGCCGACGTCTTCGGGCGCGTCCAGGCCCCAAAGGCCAAGTTTTTTCGACACCACGTCGATGCGCGCGGTTTCCGCGTCGCTCAAACCATAGTGTCCACCCGCCGCCTCGCGCGCCAAGACCGAGGCTTCCAGCGGCATCAATTCGTCGTCCACAAACCGCCCGACCAAGTCGGCGATCATGCGGTGCTCTTCAGAAAGCTCGAAATCCATGGATCATCCCTGAGCGGCGTGACGTCGCGCGTCGCCCACGTTTTGCTCTCGATCACGGGGCCGGGCAACTATTACGGCAGGGAAGGATCTTCTGAAATAGCAAGGAACTGTCTTTTCAGACGGATTGGTTCATTCGGTGCGTAACCCTTGCGTTAGGCGCGATTTTGCGCGCCCGGTCACCTGAGCGCATCGACCCGCGCATAACCGCCGGCCAAATTCTCGCAGGCCGCGCGCAGCAGAGCGCCTTGGGCGTCCGGCAGGCCTTCGCCGGTTTCACGCCTGACGATATCTCGCCAATCTGCGGTGCGTCCCAGGACGACATCAGGTTCACACAGAGCCGTGAGGAGGCGGGCGCTGGCCGATCCGGCGAAGGCCAAGACCGCTTCGATCCGGCCGCCCGCCTTCAAGCGAGATTCGCTGAAAGTTTGAGAATTGCGCGAGCGGTCGACGCGCGGCGTCAGATCGCCGACCCCGCCGACGGAGCGGTGCAGGAGGGCGATGTCGTCCTGTAACCTGCGAACAGCGTCGAGGGCGTCCGGTTTCAGCTTGCCGCGTGCATGCAGCAGGTCGAACACGTCTTGACGTTTGGCGCGGGTGACGCGCCCGGCGATGTCGCGCCGGCGTTGAATATCAGCATTGGCAGGCAAGGCGAGGGCTTCGGTGGGAAGTCCCCATTGCGCCGGATCACGGTCGCGGACGCGCTCGAGGGCGCGGCGCCGGGCGATATCCAACGGGTCGGCGGGACGCGCGGTTTTTCGCCTTTTGCTCATGGGTCAGCCGATAATTCGCGACAGTTCGCGCAGCACCGCGTCGGGCGACGGCGCGCGCGGGCCACGCATCAACACGCTGTGCGGCTCGCAATAGGTCGCCGAACCGCACGGGCTGCAACAGGACCAAACACCGACACTCTCGCCGCGGGTCGGGAAGGCGCATTCGCCGGGACGGCGGGTCATCCAGGGGCGTTCGGCATGAACGAGGAGGGGGAAAGGAGCGTCGAAAGGCATGACCGATAATTGCGTATTGCAACAAATTCGTCAAGTAACATTTATTGCATTTTGCGTGAAGCAATTTTCGGTCATGTTTGCATAATGCGGTATGTCCCGGACTCCCGAGCGAAATTATCTGCGGGCGTGGCGCGAACATCGGCGCATGACGCAGACCAAACTGGCCGAGGCTGTCGGCACCACCGGCGCCGTGATCAGCCTGCTGGAATCGGGTGATCGCGGTTTGTCCCACAAATGGCTGGCGAAACTGGCGCCAGTCTTGGGAACGCGCACCGGCCACCTCTTGGAGGTGGACCCCAATGATGTTTCTTCGGACATATTGGAGATCTGGGCCGACATCCCCGAAGATCGCCGCGAACAAGCGCGCGACGTCCTCAAGGCGTTTCGGGTGAAAGCGTCGAACGAAAATTAACGCAATACGCCGACGAAGCCTAAAGCCGCCGCCGCGGCCAAACACCACAGCGGGTTGAGCTTGGTAAAAAAGGCCACGCCCGCGGCGCCCAGCGTCACCAGTGCCAAGCGCACGTTCGCGTCGGCGGTGCGGATCAGCAGATAGGCGGAGGCGCCGATCAAGCCGACGGTAACGGGAGCGAGACCCGCCGCCAGGGCGGCGCGAAAGGGGGCTTGACGATAACGGTCCCATATTTTGGCCGCCAGCACGGCCAAAACACAGGCCGGCGCGCACATTGCGATAGTGGCGACAAGGGCGCCGGCCAAACCCGCCACCTTCCAGCCGACCAAGGTAACGATCATGACGTTGGGCCCGGGCGCGGCCTGGGCGATAGCGAACAGAGCGGCAAACTCACGGTCGCTCATCCAATGATGGACATCCACCACATCGCGATGCAATTCCGGAATTACGGCATTCGCGCCGCCGAAGGCCATCAGCGAAAGACCGAAAAACCGCGCGGCTAGAACGCCAAGAATGTCGCCGGCCGCCTTCACCGCTTGAACTTCCATGCGACAGCGATGCTGACCGGAGCGATCGCCGCCAACACCCAAACCAGCGGCCATCGCATGAGGCCAACGCCGATGAAGGCAAGAATCATAAAAGGTGTCGCCGACATCGGGCGGCGTTTGATCAACGGCGACGCCATCTTGGCCGCCACCGCGACGACAAGGCCCGACGCCGCCGCGCCCAATCCCAATATCGCTTCGGGCAGCCGGCCTTGCGCGCCGAACCGGCCATAAAGCGCGCCCAAAACCAAGATAGTCGCCACCGGCCCGCTCATCAGGCCAAACACGGCCGCGAGGGCGCCCCGGACGCCGGCGAAACGCGACCCGATCACTGTCGACATCGTGACGATGTTTGGGCCTGGCAGCGACTGGCACAGCGCAAAGGTTTCGTTGAACGCATCCTCGGTCAGCCAGCGGCGGTCATCCACCAGCATCCGGCGCGCGAAGGGTAGGACACCGCCAAATCCCGACAGGCCGACGGATGAAAAGGCGCGAAAGAGAGCCCACGGTCCGGGCGTGGCGGCGAGACGATCCATATCGCTCCTTGTGAGCGCGGCCCGGACGAGTCGCAAGCGCCGGCTCAAAGTTCCACGCCTACGGCACAAAATATGCATTTTGCAATCTTTCTGCTGGACTAGTAAATTTCAATATGCAAATATTTTTCTGCTAAAAATTGAGAGTCGCTCATGTTTCTTCCTGACCGTCCGCGCCTTGCTCAGCACTTATGACGCGGCGCTCGTGGAGGTCCGACGCGACAGCTTGCAGGTGGCTGAGATAACCTTGCTGGACGACACAGCCATGGCCGTGATGGCGGATGTCGAACGCTGGCGAGCTTTCATTGATCGGCTCGACCGCGCGGCGAGCGGACGGTTTAATTCGCGCCGCGCCGGTCAATTGATCCTGGAAAATGTGTTCGACGATGTCCTGATCCCGTCGGCTTGGAGATTGCTGGCCGCAAGCTTAGCGCTCGCGCGGGGATTGGCGTGAAGGCGGCGCCCTACCGGCACGCCGGTGGCGCGCTTGTGTGCGATCACGGGCCGCTAACCCTCGCAGGCGCTCGCGCATTGGCGGCGTTTTATGCGCACGAAGCGGATTATTGGCAAGCCAAGAGCAAATCGGCGATGTCGCGCGCCTGAGCGCGTCGCGCTCAGACCTTGACCGACGCCGCCGACGACGCCGTCCTCTGGCGTCGCGCCGCCGGATGGAGCAATGCGGACTTGGCGGACGAGCCTTAGAGAGTCTCGCCGGCGTCTGTGCGCTTTCGCTGCACCCACGCCAGCAAGGCGCCGCCGGCGAAAACCGCCGCCAGAGATGCCACCAGGACCGCGACGCGCACTTGGCCTTGCGCGGCTTGATCATTGGGATCAAAGGCCAAAGCACCGATGAACAGACTCATGGTAAAACCGGCGCCGCACAGCATGGCGGCCCCGGCCATTT
>JANXWN010000423.1 GCA_025351125.1 Caulobacteraceae bacterium
CGCCGGCAAGTTGCGCCGCCGAGGCGTTGGTGATGTCGAACACCAGCCCAGGATGCAGGCCGAGCAGCAGGGTGGCGACGACAAGGGGAGCAAAAATCAAAACCTCGCGACGGTTTATGTCCCGCAGACCGGTCAAGGCCGAATTGACGATCTCGCCGAACACAATGCGGCGATATAACGTCAGGGCGTAGACCGCCGACAAGATCATGCCCGTCGCGCCGACGATCGCCGCCCAAGTCGAGGCGCGATAGGTTCCGGTCAGGGTCAGAATTTCACCCACGAAACCGCTGGTGCCCGGCAAACCGACATTGCCCATGGTGAACAGCATGAAAACCGCAGCGTAGATCGGCATCAGCGTCACCACGCCCCCGTAAAAGGCTATTTCGCGCGTATGCATCCGGTCATAGACGACGCCAACGCACAAAAATAGCGCCCCGGAAATCACGCCGTGGCTGAGCATTTGGAACAAGGCTCCCTGCTCGCCCTGCAAGGTTCCGGAGAATATCGCCATCGTCACCAAGCCCATGTGCGCCACCGACGAGTAGGCGATCAGTTTTTTCATATCGGTCTGCCGATACGCGACCAACGACGTGTAGACGACGGCGATAGCGGAAAGGGCGAAAACCATCGGCGCGAAGTTCAAGCTGGCATGCGGGAACATCGGCAGGCTAAAGCGCATAAAACCGTAACCGCCCATCTTTAGGAGGATGCCCGCCAAAATCACCGACCCGGCGGTGGGCGCTTCGACGTGGGCGTCCGGCAGCCACGTGTGGACCGGCCACATCGGCATTTTCACCGCGAAAGACGCAAAGAAAGCCAGCCAAAGCCACGTCTGCGCGCTGTTGGAGAACCTGTAATTCATCAGTTGAGGGATGGACGATGTGTGCGCGACGCTGATCATTAACAGGATGGCCGCCAGCATCAGCACTGAACCGAGTAAGGTGTAGAGGAAAAATTTGAACGCCGCATAAACGCGTCGTTGGCCTCCCCAAATGCCGATAATCAAAAACATCGGCACCAATTGCGCTTCGAAAAACACGTAAAACACCAGCAAATCAAGGGCGCAGAACACGCCTATCACCAGGCTCTCGAGCACCAGAAACGCGATCATGTATTCGACCACCCGGGTCTCGATCGATTTCCAACTGGCGACAATACAAATCGGCATCAGAAACGCGGTCAGCAGGACGAACAGGACCGATATTCCGTCGATGCCCATGTGGTAACGCAGCCCGGCGAACCATGGCGCGTCTTCGACAAATTGGAACCCCGCCTGACGGGGGTCAAACCTCGCCACGAGCAGAATCGACAAAGCCAAGGTCACGACCGTCGTCGCCAGCGCGATCCATTTTACGGCCGATAAGGTGCGCGCGTCGTCGGTCTTGATCAGCAGGCGCAGGACAACTATCGCCGCGACCCCGATAAGCGGCGCAAAGCTGGTGAGCGAGAGAATGCCGATCATCTCAACGGAACGCCCACAACGCGAACGACAGCAGCCCGGCGACGCCCAGCAGCATCACGAAAGCATAATGATAGAGATATCCGGTTTGCGCTCTGCCCGTCGCCTTGCCGACCAGCAAGGAAGCCGCCGCCACGCCGTCGGGACCCAGACCGTCGATGATTTTTTGATCACCGACTTTCCAGAAAAGATCACCCAAGAAGGCCGCGCCGCGCACGAAGATCGCATGATACAACTCATCGAAATACCATTTGTGGTACAGTAACGCCCAGGTCGGCCCGCGCCGATCCGCGATCCGCGCGCCCAAGCCTTCGTTCTTGACGTAGACGAACCAGGCGATGACAAAGCCAAGCGCCGTGACGACCAGCGGCGCCCACACTTCCCAGGTCGGCAGAACGGGCGCTGTTCCGGGAGCCGCATTAAAAATCGCGCCGCGCCAAAAATCGGCCCGCTCCGATCCGACGAACCGTTCGGCGAACACGCCGCCCGCGAAAATCGCCCCTGCCGCCAATATCATCAAGGGAATCAGCATCACCCAGGGACTCTCGTGTGGCGCATGACCGCGCCCTTGCCCGTGATGGTCCGGTGGGTGTGAGGCCGCCGCGTGCGGGGCGCTCTCCTGATGATCGTCGCTCCATTTGGCGTGACCGTGGAAGGTCATGAACATCAGCCGCCAGGAGTAAAACGAGGTCAGGCCCGCCGCCAGCAAGGCGACCACGAACGCGAAGTATGAAACCCCGTCGGCGCGACCGGCCAAGAATGCCGCGTTTATGATGGCATCCTTGGAGTAAAAGCCGGCGAAACCTAAATCCAGGCCCGGAATGCCCACGCCGGTTATCGCCAAGGTGCCGATGAGCATGGTCACGAAAGTGACCGGCATTTTTTTGGAGAGTCCCCCCATTTGGCGCATGTCATTGCTGTGCACCGAGTGGATCACCGATCCGGCGCCTAAAAAGAGCAGGGCCT
>JANXWN010000405.1 GCA_025351125.1 Caulobacteraceae bacterium
CTCGGCAAGACCAACATTCCGCCCTGGCTCTCCGACTACCAGAGCAACAATCCGGTCTATGGGCGGACCCGGAACCCCTTCGACCCGACCCGCACGCCGGGCGGATCCTCCGGCGGGTCGGCCGCGGCGCTGGCCGCCGGGATGATCCCGCTGGAGTTCGGCTCCGATATCGGCGGCTCGATTCGCGTGCCGGCGGCGTTTTGCGGTGTCTATGGACATAAGCCAAGCTATGGTTTGATCCCGCAGCGCGGTCATGCCCCGCCGGGGATCGATGGCGCCGAATCGGTGTTGAGCGTGATCGGACCGATGGCCCGATGCGCCGCCGATCTGGCCCTGGCGTTGGATATTCTGGCCGGGCCGGACGCGATGGAGGGTGTCGGCTATCGCTTGCATTTGTCAGAGCCGCGCCACGCCGCCTTGGCAGGCTATCGCGTCCTGATCATCGACCAACACCCGCTCGCGGCGCTCGATTCGGAGATTCTCGCGGCGTTGGACCGCGTCGCCGGAGCGCTGGATCGCGCCGGTGTCCCGGTTTCGCGGCGCAGTGAAAGTTTGCCTGATTTGGCCCACGCGCATCAAGTTTACACCAGCCTCCTGATGCCGGCGATGTCACGCGGACCGACCTCGCCGCCGGACTTGATCAACGCTCACGGCTGGATGGCGGCGCTCGACCAGCAAATGGTCGTGCGCCGCCAATGGGCCGGCCTGTTCGAACAGTTCGACGTTGTGCTGGCGCCGACCTTCGGCGTCACCGCCTTTGCGCACGACACCGCGCCTTTCAATGATCGGGTGCATGTGATCAACGGCAAGACGACGCCGTACAGCGCGCAACTGGCTTGGCCGGGCATGGCCACGCTGGCGCATTTGCCGGCCACCGCCGTCCCAGTCGGCCTCAGCGCCGCGGGTCTGCCGATCGGCTTGCAGGTGATCGGCCCCTATTTGGAAGACCATACCCCGATCGCTTTCGCCGGATTGATAGCCTCGCTCTAGAGGGTTTGGCCGTCGTCGAGGGTGAACACCGAACCGGTAATGGCGCGTGACGCGTCGGACGCAAGATAGAGAATCATAGCGTCCAAATCCTCCTGCCGCATCAGGCGACGGCGAGGGAAACCGGCGACTTGCGCCTTGCCGCCGTCCTCGGCGAACCAGTCGGCGTTCAGCTCGGTCTCGATGTAGCCCGGGCAGACGATGTTAACGTTGACGCCCTTATTGGCCCACTCACGGGCCAGACCCTTGCCCATCATCAAAACCGCCGCTTTCGAGGCGCAATAGGTGGTCAGGCCGGGCAGCACTTTTTGCGCGCCGATGGACGAGATCAGCACGATGCGCCCGCGTCCGCTGGCCTTCGACCCGCCCGCCATCATGCGCCGCGCCGCCTCGCGCGCCGTCAGGAATACGCCGCGCACATTGATCGCCATCACCGCGTCGAATCCTTCGGCGGTAAGATCGACCGCCAAGGCCTGATTGTTCATGCCGGCGTTGGCGATCACCGTATCGACGGGCCCCAAAGCCGCTTGCGCGGTGTCGAAGCCGGCCATGATCGAGGCCTCGTCGGTGACGTCCATCGCCACCGCCGCCGCCACGCCGCCGGCCGCGGTAATGTCGGCGGCGAGGCTGGTCAGCCGGTCCATCCGCCGCGCCGTCACCGCGACCTTGGCGCCGCTCGCCGCCAGAACCGTCGCGAACCGCCGCCCCAAACCGGACGAGGCGCCGGTGATCAGAACGGTGCGTCCACGAAGGTCAAACGATTGGGTCATGGCGCGATCTCTTAAACCAAGCCCCGCCCGTTTGGCTACGCCGTCGCCTCGCGCCACATCCCCAGGGCCAAGAGAAAAATTTGAATTCGCTTCTCTTCCCCTCCCGGGGGGAGGCGACTCGGCGTTAGCCGAGCGGTAGGGGGCTGGGCCGCGCCTCGTCACCGCGCGAAAGGGAGCGTCACGCCGGTCGAAAGACCCCGTCCAACCCCGCCGGTCCGTCGCAGACGACTCGCCCGGTTTTCACCAGCTCCAAGATCTGCGCCAACACCGAATGCGCCGCCGCCGGCCAAAGGCGTGCGTCGACGGCGGCGTAGAGCGTGGGCACCATGGCTTTGATGCTGGTGTCGCCCGCCGCCAATCGCGCCAGGATGTCGCGTTCCCGCATCGCTCGATGGTCGATGTAAGCGGCGATAAAGCGATCGACGTCGGTGATCGGCGGGCCGTGCGTCGGCCAAAGCGTGGTGAACCGGCGCGCCCGAATCGTCTGCAAACTGCGCAAATAATCGCCCATGTCGCCGTCGGGCGGAGTAATCACCGTCGTCGACCAGCCCATGATGTGATCGCCGCTGAAAAGAGCGTTTTCCTGCGCCAAGGCATAGCAAATATGGTTGGAGGTATGACCGGGGGTTGGGATGGCTTCGAAAGTCCAGCCGTCACCGGCGATCTTGGCGCCGGCGCACACCGAAACGTCGGGTGTGAAGTGATCGTAGCCGGCCTCCAGCTTGACGGCGTCTTGCATCACCGGGCCAACGACGGCGCACCCGTAAATCACCGCCCCGGTCGCCGCCGCCAGCGGGCGCGCAAGCGGTGAATGATCCAGATGGTGATGGGTAATCAGGATATGCGTCACGCGCTCGCCCGAAGTGGCGGCCAAGATCGCATCCAAGTGCTCGGAGATGTCCGGTCCCGGGTCGATCACCGCCACCGCGCCGGCGCCGACGATATAGGTGCCCGTGCCGCGAAAGGTGAACGGCCCCGGATTGTCCGCCGTCACCCGCCGAATCAAGGGCGAAACCCGATCACAGCGACCGTACTCGATATCGATGTCGCGAACGTAGGGAATCATCCGGCTATCCCAGCCACGCAAGGTCGTAACCCGCCGCCGCGCCGCGCTCGATAATCTCGCCTGCCTGCCCGCCCGCCGCCGCCTCGCCCATCGCCCAGGTCGTGATGGAGCGCGTGCCAGAGCGGCAATAGGCCAGAACCTTGCCGCTTGCGCCGGCGACGGCGCGATGTACCGCCTCGATCTGTTGCGGGTTTGGGCGTCCGACCACGGGAACCGACATAAAGTCCAGACCCGCCGCTCGGGCCGCCGCCTCGATCTGGGCCGCCGTCGGCTGTCCGGCGTCTTCGCCGTCGGGCCGATTGTTGATGATCAAGCTATAACCCGCCGCCGCCGCCGCCGCGACGTCAGCCAGGGAGATTTGCGGGCTCACGGCGAAGGTTTCGGTGACGATACGAAAATCGACCATGCGGCGCCTCACTTCTCAGCGAACAATCCAATCGCACGGCGATAATCGGCGGCCTGGACCGGTTTCGCAAGACCAGGCGCCGGTCCGAGAGGGTTTTGTTTCTCTTCCCATTTTGCAGGAAGTGGCGCGCGCCCAATTGCGCGAGACAAAGGGGTTACAGCACTGCATCGTCCCCTACCGCTCGGCTGACGCCAAGTCGCTTTCCCCGAAAGGGGAAGAGAATTGATTTTGTTCGCCGGCGGCGACTGGCCGGCTGTGCAGAGCCCGACCGTTTGGCCAAGCCTTCAATTGTCCCGATGCACGCGGATCGCCTGCTGGCCGTCGAGATTCATGAAAAAACTGCCCAACATCGCCTTGCGAATCGCGGCTACCGAACCCGGACGCGGCGACTTATAGATTTGGTTGTCGTCGATCTGACGCCAGACCGCCCCGTCCTCCAACTCGATAACCCATTTTCCGGTCACCGTATGCGATGCGGATTTTACCTTGGCGGTTATCCGATCCGCCTCTTCGGGGCGCTCGCCACGGTCGAACATCGCCAGAGACGGCAGCGTCAAGCCAAACGCCTGACGCCGCACCGCGCGCCGCTGCTCGCGATCGATGGTCACCAGATCGCCTTTGACCTCGGCCTGCGCCATCCCGGCGACGGCTTTATCGTAACAGGCCAAGCGCTGAGCGTTATCGACGAGGGCTTGGCATGCAATAACCGCCTGAACCGTCGGCGCGCGGGAGGGCGCCGGCGGCGGC
>JANXWN010000412.1 GCA_025351125.1 Caulobacteraceae bacterium
AATGAATCGCTGGGCGAGTTTCTACGAGGACATCTTCAACTTCCGCGAAATTCGCTATTTCGATATCGAGGGCGCCCAGACCGGTCTGATTTCCAAGGCCATGACCAGTCCGTGCGGCAAAATCCGCATTCCATTGAATGAAAGTCAGGACGACCACTCGCAGATTGAGGAATTTCTGAAAGATTATCGCGGCGAGGGCATTCAGCACATTGCCCTGGGAACCGGAGATATTTTCCACGCCGTCGAAACCATGAGCGCGCGCGGCGTCGCGTTTCAAGAGAGCCCCGATACGTATTACGAGCAGCTCGACGCGCGGGTGCCGGGGCACGGCGAGAACCTGCAACGTCTGCGCGCCGACCGCATTCTGGTCGACGGCGCGCCCACGGAAGGACAGGGCCTGCTGTTACAAATCTTTACGCAGAACATGATCGGGCCGATTTTCTTCGAAATGATTCAACGCAAAGGCAACGAGGGGTTTGGAGAAGGCAATTTCCGCGCTCTGTTCGAGTCGATCGAGGCCGACCAAGTTCGACGCGGGGTCCTGCCCGCAAAAGCGAGCTAGTCATGGTCAAGGGCCAGTGGATTCCGGTGCGCGGGGCGCAAGGCCAGCATTCGCGTCAAGCCCACGCCGACCTGCCGCCGGGAACCTTCGAGCGTGAAATTTCTAAAGAGGGATTCTTCGGACCCGCCGCCTTCTTTCATCACCGCAACCCACCGACCGGTTGGAGCGCATTTGAGGGACCCTTGCGTCCCCGCGCGTTCAACTTGGCGGCCTTGGCCGCGGCGCCGTCGCCGTGGAGTGCGCCGCGCGTGCTGGGCAATGCAGCCGTCGACGTGCGGTTTTGGTCGCTGACGGCGCCAATGCCGACCCTGGCGCGTAACGCCGACGGCGACCAATTGCTGTTCGTCCACGCCGGACAGGGCGATCTATTCTGCGACTATGGACGGATTGGCTTCGAAGCCGGCGATTATCTCTATCTGCCGCGCGGAACGATGTGGCGCCTGCGCCCCCAGGGCGCCGCGGCGATTCTGATGATCGAAGCGAGCGGCGGCCATTTTACTTTACCGGATCGAGGCTTGCTAGGTCCGCACGCCCTGTTTGACCCGGCCATCCTCGATACTCCGGTGATGGATGAAGCTTTCAGCGACCACCAAAACGCCATCGGCGATGTCACGGTCGAGATCAAGAAGCGTGGACAATTGTCACGCGTCACCTTTCCGTACAATCCGCTGGACGCGGTGGGCTGGCACGGCGAGTTGGCGCCGGCGCGCCTGAACGTCAGGGATATCCGTCCAATCACAAGTCACCGCTATCACTTGCCGCCTTCGGTTCACACCACCTTTCTGGCCGAGCGTTTCGTTGTCTGCACCTTCGCGCCGCGCCCGTTTGAGACCGATCCGGGCGCGCTGAAGATTCCGTTTTTCCACAATAACGACGATTACGAGGAAGTGATTTTCTATCACGCCGGCGACTTCTTCAGCCGTGACAACATCGATGCCGGAATGCTGACTTTTCACCCCAGCGGTTTTACCCACGGGCCGCACCCCAAGGCCCTGAAAAACATGCTGAGCCAACCCAAACCGGCGACGGACGAATACGCCGTCATGATCGACACCCGCGATCCGCTGGATGTAGGGGCGGACGTGGCGGAGGTCGAAAACCTGGCGTATGTGGACAGCTGGAGGAGCGGGACGTGAGGCGCGGAAATCCGCCCTGTCCCTAAGGGGAAGAGAAGGAAGATCATGAAACTCGCCTCCGTCAGATCGGGCCGCGACGGACGCCTCGTGGTGGTATCGCGGGATTTGGCGTGGTGCGCCGGCGCGGACGCCATCGCGCCGACGCTGCAGGCTGCCATGGACGACTGGGATCGCTGCGAGCCGCTGTTGCGCGGTCTGGCGGAAGGTCTGGAACACGGCGCCGTGCCGCGGACAAGGTTTCACGAGCACGATGCCGCCAGCCCCTTGCCGCGCGCGTACCAGTGGGCCGACGGTTCGGCCTACGTGAACCATGTCGCCTTGGTGCGGCAGGCGCGTGGAGCCGTGATGCCGGAGAGTTTCTGGACCGATCCCCTGATGTATCAGGGCGGATCGGACGGTTTCCTGGGGCCGCGCGACGACATTGTCTTGGGCGATCCGCGCTGGGGCTACGATTTCGAGGCCGAAATCGCCGTCATAACCGGCGACGTTGCCGCGGGAGCGGACCGATCGGCGGGGTTGGCCGCGATCCGGCTGGTGATGCTGGCCAATGACGTGAGCCTGCGTCATCTGATCCCCGGAGAGCTCGCAAAATCTTTTGGTTTTTTCCAGTCCAAGCCGGCGGGGTCG
>JANXWN010000446.1 GCA_025351125.1 Caulobacteraceae bacterium
TAGCGCAACTGATTGGCCAGGATGACGGCGTCGATTTGGTTGTCCCTCGACAGGACTGTTTTGGGCATGGCGTCCAGTTCGGCCAGAAACGCCCGGGAGGACGCCGCCGACGCCGCGCGGCCTTTTGGGGAAAGATCGTCAATCTGACCGTCGAACCGGTGATCGCCCAATTGCGTCGCCGAGACCGGGCTAAAGCGCGCCATTGCGTCCAGCCACCGCCTCGACAAGTCCGCGAAATTGGCGTCGGGGCCGGCAGGTTGCGCCGCCGCCGTCGTCGCCCAACCCGGAGCCAAACTCGCCGCCGCGAGCAGACCAAACGTTCCTCGTCGGGATAGCAGATAGCTCATGCGAAAACTCCTTGTTGGCGGCATCCTAATAGACTTCGGGTGAGATATTCGAGGTCCATTTGTTGGTGGAAGGAACCCGCGCCGCGCTTGACGCGTTTTCCCACATTGAAGGCGTCGAGCGCCTTGCCGTTTTATTGTCACCGAGCACAATTGAGGTCCGTCATGAATCGTAGCTCTCTCGTTGCATTGGGTTTGCTCACGATGCTCGACGTGTCGACGATGGGCCCGAGCACGGTCATGGCGTCCACGGTTGTTCCGTCGAACAGCGCGTTCGCGCCTCAACCGCTTCGCCTTCCACCAGTATCGGTAAACGATGACGCCCGCCGTCCACCGAACTTTGAATCGGCCCTGGTCCCAGAGCCCGCGAGTTGGGCTTTAATGATCGTCGGGCTTGGTCTTTCGGGTCTGGCCCTTCGGCGGCGCGCCACCGTTCGGTAAGCTTGGTTCGACCGTTCGTGTCCGCCTTTTTCGCGCGAGTCATCTCATGGCGATCGCAAAGTCCAACGTCCACGAGCCGGCTTTAATCCTATATTGTTCTAACGTGTCGGGTCCGCAGCTGCCGGTTCCTAAACCGCGCTGAGCCACGTCCAAGTTGACGATGACCTTGTGGTCCGGGATCAAATCTGTCGTGTGCCGCGCGGCAAACAGGGATTGGGGCGTAAAACGGGTGACGGAAGCATCGCAGCGAGCGGCGGGCGTGAAACGCACCGTCGCGGCGTGCCCGCCCAATTCCAACCAGCGCAAATCTGTTTTATTGCCATGCTCCTGCGGCACAACGTAGGGGACATATTGGCCGGCAACCGTGCCATGCCACAAACCAACCGCGGCGCCGCGCTTGCGGTCGGCGTAGGTTTCATGTGGGCCGGGACCGAACCAACTCAGGTCTTCGAAATCTGTCGGCAAACGTAGAGTAACGCCTAGACGGGGCAAGTCGTCGAATGCTGGATGAACCTTAAAGCGATTGCGAACGGTGATTTGTCCGTCTGGCGCGAACTCGTAGGCGTGAGTGTGAATAATGGCGCCCACGACGGCCCCGCCACATGCCGATTGTGTGACGCAGACGACGACCACGCCGTCGTCCCGCGTCGAAACCTGCAATGCGCCCGGGTCAACGATCAGGCGGTCGAGCCCCGCAGCGAGCCATCGGCCTAACGGTTTTTTCGACTGCCCGCTCCAACCCTTGATCCCGTCGTTATCGGTGGGGCCGCGCCAGATTTGCAGGCGGGGGCCGGCGACGATCACCGGCGTTCCGCGCCAGACGAGGGTTTCGAGGCCGTCGGGCGAAAAGGCGACGACGACGTCGTTTCCGCTAATTCTCACCCCGTCGCGGTGCTCGGTAATCTCAAACTGCTCGCTCGGACCTTGGGGGCTCCGCCAGCGACCTTTCCCTTCGGGGGCGGGGCGCCTGCGCTCCAGTTGCGCCCACGCCACTTCATGCCCGGCGTCGGCCCATGGCGTCGCTGCCGCCAATGCGAAGCGCACGGTGAGGAAGGCCTCGCCGTCTTTTGTGGCAGGCAGGGCCAGCCCGACCGTCTCGCACGAACCAGCCGAGGTCGCGAGGCGCGGCAGGTCACCGCACGCGACGACATCGCCGTCCACCTCCAGCGTCCAGCGACCTTGAAGATCTGAGAGATCGCTGAAATCGCGCTTGTTGCGGATCGCGATGCGACCCGCCGCCTGGTTGTCCCAAGCGACCGCGATCGGTTGCGCAAGGGTTTTGAACTCCCACAAGGCCGGGTGCGGAACCCGATCGGCGCCGACGATGCCGTCACAACAAAAATTGAGATCGTTCGGAACGTCGCCGAAGTCGCCGCCATACGCGACATAGTCGCGCCCGGCCTCATCTCGCCGATAGATTCCGTGGTCGGCCCACTCCCACACAAAGCCGCCCTGCAATCCGGCGTGGCTCTCGAAAGCGTCGAAATAGTCGCTGAGCGACCCGTTGGAGTTACCCATCGCGTGCGAATATTCGCACAGAATCATCGGGCGACGGTCGGCCGGGTCGTCGTCCCGCGACCACGCAATCAGACTCTCGATCGAGGGATACATTGGGCAAATCAAGTCGCTGGCGAATTTTCCGCCGTCCCGCGCGCCGGGTCCTTCCCCAAAGCCGGTCTTGACCGATTTGTCCCAGCCCCAGATCGCCCCTTCGTAGTGCAACACGCGAGAGGGATCGCGGCGACGTATCCAACCCGCCATGGCGTCATGGTTCGGACCGTAGCCGCTCTCGTTGCCGAGCGACCATGCGATGACGCAGGGATGGTTTTTGTCTCGCTCCACCATGCCAATGCCGCGTTCCAGGAACTGCGAAGCGTAGGCCTGATCCCGGCAAAGTTGATGCTGAAAGGCATGAGCCTCGATATTGGCTTCGTCGATGACATAAAGACCGTATTCGTCACACAAGTCGTACCAGGCTTCGGCGTTAGGATAGTGCGAGCAGCGCACCGCGTTGACGTTAAACCGCTTCATCAGAACGATATCGGCGATCATATCCTCGCGCGTAATCGCCTTGCCGCGGACAGGATGGTGTTCGTGGCGGTTCATTCCCTTGATCATCGCCGCCTTGCCATTGATCAGAAGGCTGCGGTCACCTACGCTGATGGTGCGGAATCCAACGCGGGCGGAGGTCGTTTCAATGGTGGCTCCGCTCGCGTCGTGCAGGCTGACGACCAAGGTGTAGAGGTTTGGCGCCTCGCTCGACCAAGCCTTCGGGGTGGCGACATCGGCATCAAAAGTGATTTCGCCCAATGAAGCACGATGCGGGTCGCGCTTGTTGCGCGAAGTCTCGACGACGCCCCGCAACGGCGCGCCCAATACGCAGACGCCATCGGCGTTCAGCAGTTGAGCCGCAAGTTCCCAGCCGTCCCGCGGCTCGTCGGCAAAACCAAGTTTGGCGGTGACCCGAAGGCGTCCGTCGATCAAATCATCCGCCAAAGAGGCGGTCACGAACACGTCTTCGATCCAGGTCGTTCCCGTCGTGTATATGAACACGTCGCGGTGGATGCCCCCCATCCACCATTGATCCTGGTCCTCGATAAACGATGCGTCTGACCACTTGACGACCGCGCAAGCCAAAACGGCTGGACGACCGGGTTCAACGAAAGCGGTGATGTCAAAGGCTTGCGGCAGACGCGAATCCTTGCCCATGCCGACAAACCGTCCGTTGACCCAGACGTAGAGCACGCTTTCGGCGCCGCCGACTTGCAACACAATACGGCGCGCGGACCAATCGAGCGGTGCGACCAAGGTCAGCCGATACAGACCCGTGGGATTTTCGTCGGGCACATGCGGCGGCGCGGTGCGAAACGGCATCTGCACATTGGTATAATGCGGCTTGTCATAGCCGTGCATAGTCCAATTGGAGGGAACCGGTAGCAAGGCCCAGTCGCGGTCGTCGAAATCTGGTCGATGAAAGTCTTGCGTCGCCGCCGTCGGACCGGGCGCGAGATGAAACCGCCAATCTCCGTTGAGCGACAAAAAGCCGGTCGACGCTTCCCCCCGGTTCGCGCGCGCCGCCGCGACATCGGCGTAGGGATAAAGCGTGGCGCGCGCCGGTCTGCGATTTTGCGACGAGAGGTGCGGGTCCGACCACGATTGCACCGATTGACCATCGAAATTAGCCATTTTGCAGCCCCTCCTGCACGCAATTAGACGAGACACCGCGTTTTTGACGCATATTTACTATTTAATTCTTGCCAAAGGTCGGTAGCGTGACCCAGCCCGGAAACGGCGAATCGCCACGACAGAACGGGCGTAGGGAGAAACAAGACATGATACATTGGCTCATATCGCTTGTGATCGCCGGTATTGCCGGCCTGATCGCCAGTAAGCTTATCAATAAAACCGGTTCGGGACTGCTGATGGACATCCTGCTCGGGATAGTGGGCGGCCTAGTCGGACATTTCCTGATCGGTCTCATTCCGCCGCTCGCGGCGATGGAAGTGCAACCTGGTATCATGGGATTTGTCGTCGACGTGGTGATCGCCGCCGCCGGCGCGGCCTTGGTCATCGTGCTTTATAATATGGTGTTCCGTAAGAGTGCGACGCCTATTTGACGGAGAAACGCGATCACGGCCTCCGACGGTCGTCGGGGGCTGTGACGCGATAGTAATGTTAGAAGCGACGTCATGACCCGTCTGTTAATCTACAGCTCCGATGTCGCGCGTGTTTCCAAGGATTTGGTCGCCCACGGTTCGGCGCTGGATATTTTGCGGATGGATGACGCGGGCTTGGTAACCCACGACGGCGCCGCCCTCGAAGCGGGGAAGTCGTTACCCGACATTGGTTGGCTGAGCGGCGAGGTCTTCGCAAGAGGGGCGCTGCGCGCCTTCGCCAGCGAACTGTTCAAAGCCCCGAATCTGCGGTGGGTGCAAAGCGCGGCGGCCGGTTTCGACCATTCTCTGTTCGCCAATTTGATCAACAAGGGCGCAAAACTTACCACCAGCCACGTCCATTCGGAGCCGATCGCGGACTATGTGTTGGCGGGTGTGCTGGACTATTTGCAACGCGGACCCGATCGTCGGAACGCGCAGGCGCGCGCGGCGTGGGAGGTGTTGAAATTTCGTGAGGTCGCCGAGACCAATTGGCTCGTCGTCGGCTTTGGCTCGATCGGTCAGGCGGTGGC
>JANXWN010000447.1 GCA_025351125.1 Caulobacteraceae bacterium
CGGCGACCGTGCCGGCGCCCGCCGATTGGGAGAGCGCCGTTCTCACGGTCATTGGCTGCCCCGACGGCGCCTCCAAGCGATGGTTGTGGGAGCAGTACGATCGCTAGTCATGGCCAAGGCCTTGCGCGTTCCGTGCACGCGCACGATGCCGGCGTCGGCGCCGGTGGCGGAGTCTTCGAGAGTGTTGGCCATGACGTGGCGATCGTACTGCTCCCACAACCATCGCTTGGAGGCGCCGTCGGGGCAGCCAATGACCGTGAGAACGGCGCTCTCCCAATCGGCGGGCGCCGGCACGGTCGCCGGATCCAGATGAGGTTGCACGGTCGGCTGCACCCAGGGTCGATCATACAGCGGCGCATCGTCCGAGAGCGGCGCAAGCGGCAAGTCGCACACCACCCGGCCCTGATGGCGCAGGACAATGCGGCCGGTGTCCGTGGTCTGGCCGATGGTGGCGGCGTCCAGGTTCCACTTTTTGAAAATGGCTTGCGCCTCTGCTTCGCGACCGGGTTTGAGAATCGCCAGCATACGCTCCTGGCTTTCCGACAACATCATTTCATAGGCGCTCATGCCTTGTTCGCGTTGGGGCACGCCGTCGAGGTCAAGATCAATGCCGACCCCGCCCTTACCGGCCATTTCCACGCTGGAGGACGTCAGGCCGGCCGCGCCCATGTCCTGAATCGCCGCCACCGCGCCGGTGGCCCTCAGTTCGAGCGTCGCCTCGATCAGCAGTTTTTCAGCGAACGGGTCGCCGACTTGCACCGTTGGGCGTTTGTCATCGTCGTCGGCGTTAAATTCAGCCGAGGCCATGGTGGCGCCGTGGATACCGTCGCGACCGGTCTTGGAGCCGAAATAGACTACCGGCAGGCCCGCCGAGGGCGCGGCGGACAGGAATATCTTGTCGGCGTCGGCGAGACCGACGCACATCGCGTTGACGAGAATATTGCCGTCGTAGCCGGCGTGAAAATTTGTTTCGCCCCCTACCGTCGGTACGCCAACGCAATTGCCATAGCCGCCGATGCCGGCTACGACGCCGGCCACGAGCCGGCGCGTCAGCGGGTGCTTCGGGTCGCCGAACCGCAAGGCGTTCAGCAGGGCGACGGGCCGCGCACCCATGGTGAAGACGTCACGCATAATGCCGCCGACCCCGGTGGCCGCACCCTGATACGGTTCGATGAATGACGGGTGATTGTGCGACTCCATCTTAAACACCACCGCCTGACCGTCGCCGATGTCCACGACGCCGGCGTTTTCACCAGGTCCCTGAATTACGCGGGGCCCGGTGGTGGGAAACTTAGCCAGATGCCGACGCGAGGATTTGTAGGAGCAGTGTTCGCTCCACATGACCGAAAACACGCCAATTTCGACCGCATTTGGCTCGCGGTCGAGGCGTCGCACGATCAGGGCGTATTCGTCCGCCGTGAGGCCAAATTCGAGCGCCGTTTGCAGCATGGAGAAGGCTGATTCAGTCATGATTACCTCATAGCGGCGCAACGCCGATTGCGCCATCGCCGCGAAAATGCCGCCGCGCCCTCAATGAGTTGCATCGCAATATGATCATCGATATCTAAACAACGATAAAATAATGCTTGCGTCGTTAAAAAATGCTGCTATCTAAGCGATGCTTAGTTCTGATCCATCGAGAACCAAGCGACTATCGACTCGGACGACGGGTCCGGTTCGAACACAAATCGACTGAAAGGCACTGCCATGAAATTCGCCCTCGCGACGGCCTTCGCCGCCTTCACCCTCGCCGGTTCGGCCTTCGCCGACACGCGCGTCACCGTGACCCTCGACGCTCCGCAACCCACCCGCGCCTCCTTCATGGCGGCGCATGCCGTGTGGAACTGCGCCGGCGCGACGTGCGTGGCCACCGCCGCGCCAGAAGAGACCTACAGCGTCGACGGCTGCAAGGACATCGCCAAGCAACTTGGGCACGTCGCCGCGTTTACCGGCGACGCCAAGTCATTGGATTCTAAAGCTTTGGATCGCTGCAATAAATCGGCCGCCGTTCCAGCGCTGGTCGGCACCGCGTCGCGCTAATTCATAGGGGGGACGGCTATCTTTGGGCCGTCCCTAAGCGCTCGCCATGACGCTCTGGAACAACAGGGCGCCGTCGGCCGATCCGAGGTCCGTCTCGAACGCCCGGTCCGGATGCGGCATGATTCCCAAAATATTTCCGGCGCCATTGATGATCCCTGCGATTTTTCGCGACGACCCGTTAGGATTGGACTTGTAACGAAACACGACTTGGCCATCGCCCTCGAGGCGATCAAGCGTCTCTTCGTCGGCGAAATAATTGCCCTCGCCGTTGCCGATGGTCATCACGGCGTCACGACGATCACCAAAGGCGGAGGTGAAGAGCGTCTGCAGATTAGTGACTTCCAGTTCGACCGATTTGCAGACGTATTTCAATGCTGCATTGCGCAAAAGCGCGCCCGGCAGAAGCCCCATTTCACATAAGATCTGAAAGCCGTTGCAAATACCGACGACGGCGACGCCGCGTTTGGCTTGCGCCGAAACCTCGGCCACCACCGGCGACAACGCCGCCATCGCGCCGCACCGTAGATAGTCGCCGTAAGAAAATCCGCCCGGCAGCACGATCAAGTCGAGATTGTCGGGCAGGGTGGTATCCTCGTGCCAAACCATGCTGACGGCGGCGCCCGTCGAACGTTCGATCGCGGTTCTGCAATCGCGATCGCAATTGGAACCCGGAAAGACAATGACGGCGGCTTTCACTTAATCGCACGCCTCGAGAATCGGCGCCGCTTGGGACTGTGATCCAGA
>JANXWN010000470.1 GCA_025351125.1 Caulobacteraceae bacterium
AAGCCCGGCCTGCGCGTCGTCCTTCACTTCGGCGATGTCCCGGACCGAGCGGCCCGCTCGGTTTTTCTTGTCCAGGCTCGCGCCGCGACGGCGCAGCAAGGCGGCGGTCCGCCAACGGCCCGCCGTGACGCTTTTCATCAAGGCCGTGTCGCCGTTCGCATCGGACGCGTCGATCGGGACCCCTTGCGCCAGCAAGTCCTCCACCTCGGCGGTGCGACCGGCGGCGGCGGCGGCGCGGAGGCTTTGGGCCGGATCGACCGCCGACTTGGCGACGAAGGCAGACTGGCTTTGCGGGGCCGCCCGCAGCGGCGCGTCTTCTCGGCGCGCCGTCTCTGACAGGACGGAATTTTCCGATGTCGGCGTGCGCGCGTCGGGCGGCGGCGCGGCGGCTCGACGGGCCAGCGTCTCGTCGCGCGTGCCGTCGTCGCCGGCGCTCGCGGGATCGTTTGGCGCGATCTCGACTGGGGGGGGGGCAGGCGGCGGCGCGGGTTGCGGGGCGACGGCCAAGGCACGCGGTGAGGGAGCGGCCTTGTCGGCGACGCCCGCGACCGCGTTTTGGTCGCGCCTTTCATCGTCAGGTTGCAACCGGACCGCCGACGGCGGCCTCGGTGCCGCATTGGTCGTGACCGCGCCGGCCGTCGCGGCGACGTTCGACGCCGGGGCCTCCGGCGGCGACAGCGGTTGCAGGCGGGACGCCAGAAAAACGCTCAAGCCCACGACGCTGGCCGCCGCGAGCCAGCCGCCGTTGCGCCATTCCGCGCGATGCGGCGGCGGTGACGCGGTCGGTCGCGCGGTGACGTCCTGCGCTACCTGCGCCAGCACCCGTGTGCGCCGCGCGGCGCGCGCTTGGTCGTCGGCGAGCAGGGATTCTGCGTCGGCGTAGGCCGTGTCGATCGGGTCTTGCGGGTTTTCAGGATCAACCATGGGCGGACCTCTGAGGGGACAATACTTGCTTCAACGTCGCGCGCGCGTAACGCAATCGACTTTTCGCGGTTTCGACGCCGACGTCCGTCGCGTCGGCGATTTGGTCCAAGCTGAGACCGCCGCCGGCGAACAGCACGAAGGTCTCGCGCTGCACGACGGGCAGCCCCTCGACGGCGGCGACCAAAGTCCGCGCCAGCTCGCGGGTTTCCACAGCCTCCAGCGGTGTCGGCCCAGAATCCGCGACGTTCATCGCCGCGTCGTCGTCGCCCGAGGTCAAGAACGCCACCTTCTGTCGGCGAAAGTGGTCCCAAACCTTGTTGCGCGCGATGGTGAAGAGCCAAGCGCGGAACACCGCCTTGTTCGGGTCGAACGCGCTCGCCTTGCGCGCGACCGACACCCACGCCTCCTGATGGACGTCTTCCGCCGCGTCTCTGTGCGCTGCCCCCAGCATGCGCTGAACAAACAAAAAGCACGGGCGATCGTATCGGTCATACAGCCCCTCGAAGGCGGTTTGATCGCCTCGGGCGTAGGCGCGCAGCAAATCAGCGTCGTCGCAAGTAGCCGTGTCCATCGGCGGCCAGTCTAGCCGCCGATGACCTCCGGACGCAAAGGATCAACGGTCGTCGGGTGGATCGGGCACGAACTGCGGCGGGGACGGACTGTTCGGGAACGGCCGCGGCCGGTGGTAGGCGTAAGGCGAAGCGGGGATGACGCCGAGGGCCGCCAGATTGGCGTAGGTGTCGTATTCGATTAGCCGCACGCTCAGGGGTCGCCGCGTCGACCGCTCGAAGATCGTATCCTCCGTCACCGCCCATTCGCGGGCGCCGTGAGCGGTCCCGAGCTTTTCATCTTGGGGCGCCGAGGCGTAGTCGTCCGTAGAACCGTACGGCTGGGCTTGGCTCTGCGACGAAGACGTCGCGCGGGCCTCGCTGCGCGCCGACGGCGGGGCCGCTTTGGCCAAGGCGCTCGGGGCCGCCGGCGACGGGCGATCAAATCCCGCGGCGGCGCCGGAAGAGCTCAGGGACTCCCGATCACGCAAAATGGGCGGTGATCGGTAAACCGGCGCACGATAAACCGCTCGCTCGCGGAACACCGCCATGCCGATCACGCCGACGTCGTCGGGTCGACCCGTGCGCGCGGCGTAGGATTGCGGCAAGGGCGCGAATTGAAAGGCGGCGATCTCGGTATGGCTCTTGCGCCAACCGTTCAAATCGTAGGAACTCCACGGATCGAGCACATAGCCGTTTTGATTGTAGTTCGCCGTCTCGCCGGTGACGATATTCACCCCGTCCACCGACAAAACCACCATCACCCGCCCGGCGGTATGGTTAACCACCCGCAGGCCGTACCGCGCGCCCGGCTGACCGGCGACATACAGCCTGCCGTCGTGAGCATAGGTGCGCAGCACCCGCCCGCTCTCACGATCAACGATCGTCAAGTCCACCAAGTCAGGGCCGGCGATAGCCGTTCCCGCGCATGCGACGCAAAGCATCGCCGCCATCGATAGCAATACCGTCCGCCGCAGGGGCGTGGCGGTGGGCTTGTCGTTTGTCGTCATGTGTGCCTCCTTGATCTTACACATCGACGACTACGGGCTGGACCGGCGAACGGGGTTAAACACGGGGCGATTATTTTCGCCGTTAGACCGATTTATCGCGCCGCTCCTCTATCGCCTACGGGCGTGGTGGCCCATCTCTGCGAACAAGGGCGGCATCACGCAGAGGAGAACGCGCGCCATGGACGTCGTCAAAACGCCCGGACCGGACCACCCCATCACCGTCGAGCGCCATACGGGCCGCTTGCAGGCCCGGTTCCGCGGCCAGGTCGTGGCCGATAGCGCCGAGGTGTTGATGCTCAAAGAGGCCCACTACAAAGAGGTCGCATATTTTCCGCGAGCGGACGTCGATATGAACCTCCTCACCCCTTCGGATTTGGACACTTATTGCCCGTACAAAGGTCACGCCGGATATTTTTCCATAGCCGCCGCCGATACGACCGCCGAGAACGCCGTCTGGACCTATGACACCCCTCATCCCGCCATGCGCGAGATCGCGGGGCATCTGGCCTTCTACCCCAACTTGGTCGAGGTGGCCGCCGCGATCTGACGCTTGTTCGATTTCTTGCGGTTCGGCGGCGCGGGACTTCGGAGTTTGACATGCAACCATTAAGTTGCCTATTTTGACATATGCAACTGAATGGTTACAGGACCATCGATGACGACGTCGTCTTTCGCGCCTTGGCCGATCCGAGCCGCCGTCGGCTGCTGGACGGATTGCAGGCGCAAGGCGGCCAGACCCTCGGCGGTTTGACCTCGGGTTTGTCGATGACGCGTCAGGCGGTCGCCAAGCATTTGGACATTCTGGAACGCGCGAATCTCGTCTCGTCGCGCCGCTGCGGTCGCGAAAAACTGCATTTTATCAATCCTATACCGATCAACGCCATCGCCGAACGTTGGATCAGCAAGTTCGATCAACCCCACGTGGCAGCACTCTCCGCCCTCAAACAGACCCTCGAAGGAGAGTTCGATGACTGACCCGGTTGAAAGCCGTTTCGTATACGTCACCTACATCCGCAGCACGCCGCCGAAGCTCTGGGCGGCGTTGACGACCTCGGACGTCGCCGAGCAGTATTGGCTGGCCAACCGGCCCGAAGCGGATTGGAAACTGGGCGGCGCCTGGTCGCTGGTCTTTCCGGGCGAGCGCGTGGCCGACACGGGCGAAATCGTCGAATTCGAGCCGGAAAAGCGCCTTGCCATTCGCTGGCTCAACGAATTCATGCCGGAGATGAAGGCGGAAGGCTGGTCGCTGTGCGTCATGGAGATCGAGCCTGCGGGCGAGGCGGTCAAGCTTACCGTGACTCACACCATGCCGCGCGAAAGGTCGAAATTCATCGGCGCGGTTTCGGGCGGCTGGCCGCAAATACTCTCGAACCTCAAGTCCTTGCTGGAAACCGGCACGGTCGTGATGACCCGGGAGTTCCTTAGCCGGGCGGAGAGATGGCCAGACGCCAGCGCGCGAAATAGGCGGTCAACGCCGCCGAGTCCGGCTCGCCGCTCGCGAGCGCCACATGCCCGTCGGGTCTGACGAGATACACCGCGCCTCGCTTCAAGCCGGCCGTGGCGGCGCGCGTCGACCAAGCCAAGACGTGCAACGGCACGTCCGCGACCGCCAAGGCGTCCAAGACCTCCGTCGACGGTTCGCCGTAGACGTGCGCCTGCCAGCGACAAGTTCGCAGTGACGCGAAATTATCCGTCGCGCCGTCCGCCGCCGCCACCCAAGGCAGACGATCGCCGGCACGGATACAACCGGCGCGGCCCTCGCTCAAGGCGCTGTCCCGATAGGCGATGCGGATCTGCGAGACGACTTCGAACAGCGCGCGGCGACCGGCGGCGAAACGCGTTACGGCTCGCAGGACGCGCGGCGCCAAAAGCGTACGGATCAGCCGTCCGACCACGCCCGTGCCGACGATGCCTTGAAACGCCCGATCCGTGCTCGCGACCAAGGCGCGGGCGAAAGGAATCCGTTCGGTCTCGTAGGTGTCGAGCACCGCCGGATCGATCGTACCTTTAATCGTCAGCGCCAGTTTCCAAGCCAGATTGAACGCGTCGCCAATGCCGGTGTTCATGCCCTGACCACCGGCTGGACTGTGCACGTGGCCGGCGTCGCCGGCGAGAAAACATCGCCCGACCCTGAAGCGCGACGCGACGCGATGGTGCACGTGATAGGTGGAAAACCAGTTTACTTGGTCAATACGCAAGCCCAACAAGCGCTCGACCAGCGGGCGCACGGCCTCGATGGTCGGCGGACTGTCAGGTGGCGCCCCATCGGCCGCTGAACTGGACGGCAAGACGCCCACCAGCCGGCGCGCGCCGCGCGAGCGCACTGGCATCATCAGCACGAAGCCGTCGGCGTCCAGACTGACGCTCAGGTCGTCGATGCCCGCTCCTCCGGCCATGACGTCGGCGACATAGAAAATTTGATCATACGTCCCCCCGGGAAACGCGATCCTCAGGCTCTCGCGCACCCGGCTGTGCACGCCGTCGCAGCCGACGAGGTAAGCGACGCGGACGGTCTCGCGGGCGCCGTCGGCATGGCTCAAAACGACCGTCACGCCCGCGCCGTCCTGTGCCAGATCGGCGAGGGCGACGTTCCACTCGACGACAACGCCGCCCGCTTTCAATTGCTCGATCAGGAAACGCTCGTGGTCGTCTTGCGGGAACACCAGAACAAACGGGTAGGGGCTGAGACCGGCCCCCATATCGGCGAAATCGACACGGGCGCGGTCGCGTCCACCTCCGCGCATGCGGATGGTCCGCACCTGAACGCCGCGCGCCACGGCGTCGTCGGCAAATCCGAGCTGACGATAAACCTCCAAGGTCCGCGCATGCACCGCGAGGGCCCGGGACGCTTGGCCCGAGCCCGAAGCGCGATCGATAATGCGAAACCGTACGCCTTGACGCGCGAGGCTTAAGGCCAAAACCAATCCGGTCGGCCCGGCGCCGACGATCAGAACGTCGGTGTCGGTCATGGTCCCCTCAATAGGCGAACGCCTCGAACACCCGGCTCGCGTCGCCCGCCCATTCGCCGTGGTAGAGGGCGAGCAGGCGTTCGGCCGCCGTCACGCCGGTGTCGGCGATATCTTCCAGTTCGGCCAAGTAATTGGTTTCGTCGACCATGCCGCCGGACAAACGGTTGCGGCGCTTAAGCCCCTGATGGGCGATAGCGACCATGTCGCGCGCGACATCGCGCACCGAGCGGCCCGCGACCTCAGCGTTCAGAGCCAGACGCGGCACGTCGCGGATCAGGCCGGCCCGGTCTTCCGTGCTCCAATGCTTGCACAAATCCCACGCCGCCGCCTGCGCCGCGGGATCGTAGAGAATTCCCGCCCACAAGGCCGGCAGGGCGCACAGCCGCGTCCACGGCCCGGCGTCGGCGCCGCGCATCTCCAGATATTGTTTGAGCCGGACCTCGGGAAAAATAGTGCTGGTGTGATCCACCCAGTCCTTCATGGACGGTCGCTCGCCGGGCAATTCGGGCAGGCGACCGTCCACGAAGTCGCGGAACGAGCGGCCGGCGACATCGATGTAACGCCCCTCGCGCTTGACGAAATACATCGGCACGTCGAGGGCGTAACGGGCATAGGTTTCAAATCCGAATCCGTCGTCGAACACGAACGACAACATGCCGGTGCGGTCGCGATCGGTATCGGTCCACACGTTGGCCCGCGCGGTGAGGAAACCGTTGGGCCGGCCCTCGGTAAACGGCGAATTAGCGAACAGGGCGGTGGCGATCGGTTGCAAGGCCAGGCTGACGCGGAACTTGGCGATCATGTCCGCCTCATCGGCAAAATCGAGATTGGCCTGAACGGTGCAGGTTCGAAACATCATATCCAGTCCAAGACCGCCGACCTTGGGCATGTAATCGCGCATGATGCGGTAGCGGCCCTTGGGCATCATCGGCACGTCTTCGCGCCGCCAAAGGGGACTGAAACCGAGGCCGGCAAAACCGAGGCCGAGCGGTTCGGCGACCG
>JANXWN010000023.1 GCA_025351125.1 Caulobacteraceae bacterium
GGCAGGTCGGCGGGGCCGTGATGCTTGAAGGCCGGATCGATCTCTTCGCTGTCGGACGGCAGGGCGATCCACGCCTGCAGGCCGTGCAACCGGCCGCCGTCGCGCCGTAGGGTCTCAAAGCGTTCAGAGTGGGTTACGCCGCGTCCGGCCGTCATCCAATTGACCTCGCCGGGCCGGATGGCGACGTCATATCCGAGGCTGTCGCGATGGGTGATTTCGCCTTCAAACAGATATGTCAGGGTGGAGAGGCCAATATGAGGGTGCGGGCGGACATCGACCGTGACGGGAAACCCGGCGCCCATCATTGCCGGTCCGATATGATCGAGAAACACGAACGGACCGACCGCCCTAATCAACGCCGCAGGCAAAACACGCCCGACGGTAAAGCCGCCAAGATCATGCGCTTGCGCTTCGATCAGGTGTTCAATCATGGCCCAGTCCCCGCTGTCATTGCCCCGATCCGCGTAATCGCACGTGAGGGCTAACTAATCCCAAGGGAATGGTCGTGGTGTTTTTGACCGCTCGAACCACGATGCGACTTTCAATATTGGAGATTAAGCCCAGCGAGAGCATCTTATCGCGCAAAAAGGTATCGAAGGCGTGCATGTCTTGGGTCACGATCCGAAGTTCATAGTCGGCCGCGCCGGTGACCGTGGCGCATTGCACAACCTCCGCCCACTGATTAACGGCCGTTTCGAAGGTCTCCAAATTATCCTTCGTCGGCAAAGACAGCTTGACCGTGCAATAGACCTCGAAATTGAGGCCCAGTTTTTCGCGGTCCAAAATCGTCACCCGCCGCAGTATCGCGCCATCATCCTCCAGGCGCTTGATGCGTCTCCAGCACGGACTGGACGACAATCCGACGTGCTCGGCGATCTCAGCAACCGACAAACTGGCGTCGTGCTGGATCATGTCGAGAATACGAGTGTCGATCGCGTCTATGCTTTCCGGCAACTTTATGCTCCCCAAATTGATATCGGTTAATATCTATTTCAAAAACCGTGCCATGTCGGCAGTAAATGGACAAGTATGACCAGGATATTTAGTTAATCTTACCGCCGAAAAAACGCCGTCGATGGAGATATCCGCTGTGAAACATATCACCGTCACGCTGGACGATAAATATTTATCGCAGGACGGTCGTGTGTTCATCACCGGCGTGCAGGCGCTTATCCGCGTCATGCTCGATCAAAGTCGCCTCGACGCTCGGGCCGGACTGAAAACCGCGGGTTTTGTATCTGGTTATCGCGGTTCCCCGTTGGGCGGATTGGATCAGCAAGCAAAATTCGCCCGCACTCACCTTGCCGAACATCACATCGTTTTTAAAGAAGGCCTCAACGAAGATCTGGGCGCGACGGCGGTGTGGGGCAGCCAGCAGGCCAATTTGTTTTCCGGCGCGCTCTACGACGGCGTCTTCGGCATGTGGTATGGCAAGGCGCCGGGCGTGGACCGCACCGGAGATGTGTTCAAACACGCCAATTTCGCCGGAACCTGGGCACGGGGCGGCGTACTGGCGGTGGCCGGCGACGATCACGCCTGCAAATCCTCAACCCTGCCCAGCCAATCAGACTATGCCTTTATGGACGCCGAAATGCCGGTTCTGGCGCCCGCCAGCGTCCAAGAGGTGCTCGACTATGGCTTGCTCGGCTATGCGCTATCGCGCTTCTCCGGATTGTGGGTCGGTCTGATCGCCTTGGCGGACACCATGGATTCCGGGGCGACGATCGATGTGGCCTTGGATCGTCATCATTTCGTCTTGCCCAAGGACGTCACCATTCCGGCTGGCGGATTGGGCCTGCGCCTCAAGGACCAACCGATGGACAAGGAGCGACGGCTGCGACTGTATAAGTTGCCCGCCGCCCTAGCCTTCGCCCGCGCCAATCACATCGACAAGGCGATGCTGACCTCATTTCGTCCCCGTTTGGGCATAGCGGCGCACGGGCAAGCGTACGCCGACGTCGTCGAAGCCCTCGGCGCCATGGATATCAGCTTCGCGGAAGCCGCAACCTTGGGCGTATCGATCTATAAGGTGGGGATGCCGTGGCCGCTGGAGCCGACCGGCCTGCGCGCTTTCGCCCGCGGTTTGGAAACCCTTATGGTGGTCGAGCACAAACGTCCGTTGCTTGAGGGGCAGGTTCGCGCGGCGTTATATGACTTGCCGGCGCACGCTCAGCCCAAGGTGATCGGCAAGACCGACGAGCACGGCCATCCGTTGCTATCGCAATTGGGCGCTTTGTCGGTGGCCGAGGTCGCTTTGGCGATCGCCGACCGCCTGCCGCCGGGATTGCATATGGAGCGGGTGCACGCCTATCTCGACCGCGTGTCCGCCTCCGGCATGGCCGCGGTGACCTTGGCGGCCGACCAGTTGCGAAAGCCGTTCTTCTGTTCGGGTTGCCCGCACAACACCTCAACCCGCCTGCCGGAAGGCTCGCGCGCCTTGGCGGGGATCGGCTGCCATTACATGGCCAGTTTTTCCGACCCCAATACCGATCTGACCAGCCAGATGGGCGGCGAGGGTCTCAGCTGGACCGGCGCGTCGCCGTTTACCAGCGAAAAGCACGTTTTCGTCAATTTGGGCGATGGAACCTATAATCATTCCGGCTCGCTGGCGATCCGCGCCTCCCTCGCCATGGGCTCGACCTTGACCTACAAGCTGCTGTTCAACGACGCGGTGGCCATGACCGGCGGACAGGCGGCGGAAAGCGGCTTCACGGTGGCGCAAATTACCCGCCAACTGGCCGCCGAAGGCGTGCGCAAGACGGTGATCGTCGCCGATGACATGAGCCGCTACGACAGCGTGCGGGACCTGGCGCCCGGCGTTACCGTCCATCCCCGCGCCGATCTGATGGCCGTGCAGGAGTCGTTACGTGACACGCCGGGGGTTAGCGTTCTGATTTATGATCAGGTCTGCGCCAACGAAAAACGGCGCCGCCGCAAACGCGGCGCGTTGGCCAAGGCCCCCAAGCGTGTTTTCATAAATGCCAGGGTTTGCGAGGGTTGCGGCGATTGCTCAAAAGCCTCGAACTGCGTGTCGGTTGAGCCGCTGGACACCGCATACGGACGCAAGCGGCGAATCAATCAATCGACTTGTAACCAAGACTATTCTTGCGTCGATGGTTTTTGCCCGTCGTTCATCACGCTCGAAGGCGCCGAGAATGCTCAGGCGCGAGCCCTTCCGGCCCTAACCGCGGACTCGACGCCCATGCCGCGGGTCGAGACCTTCACGGGGCTGCGCAATATCGTTTTTACCGGCATCGGCGGCACCGGCGTGACGACGACGTCCTCGGTGCTGGCGATGGCCGCGCATATCGACGGCCGGTCCGCGTCGGTGGTGGACATGACCGGCTTGGCGCAAAAGGGCGGCGCGGTGTTCAGCCACGTTCGAATCGGCGAGACGGCGGACACGCCGACGGCGGGCCGCGTGCCCGCCGCCAGCGCCGACGTGCTGATCGCCTGCGACCTCCTGGTCGCGGCCGGTCCCGAAGCCCTCGCGCTTTACGCCAAGGGTCGCACCATCGCGCTGGGCAACGACGACATCCAACCGACGGCCGAATTTGTCACCGATCGCGATGTGCGTTTTGACGCGGCGGCGATGGGCGCGCGATTGCGCGGGGCCTGCAAAACTTACGACGCCTGCCCGGCGACGCGGATAGCCGAGCAAGACATGGGTGATTCTTTGTTCGCCAATATGGTGATGCTTGGCTTTGCTTGGCAAAAAGGCCTGGTCCCGGTATCGGCCCGAGCGCTTTACCGCGCGATTACCCTTAACGGCGCGGCGGTCGAAGCGAATTTGCAGGCCTTTGAGGCGGGGCGCATCGCGGCCCATCAGCCCGGCGGGCGAGCACCGCCGCCACTCGCCGGACCGGACCCTGTGACCGCGCCGCTCGATGACCTGATCGCCGCCCGCGCGGCGGACCTCGTCGCTTACCAAAACGCAGACTACGCCCAGCGTTATTTGAGCCGGATCGCGTCCGTCCGGGCCAATTCCCAAGACGCCTTGACCCGCGCCATCGCCGTCCATCTTTACAAGCTGATGGCCTATAAGGACGAATACGAGGTGGCGCGTCTATACGCCGACGGAACGTTCGCCAATGACGTTGCAAAAACGTTCAAGGGTGGCGCGATGAAGATCTGGTTGGCGCCCCCGCTGCTGGCGCGAAAGGGGCGCGACGGGCGACCGCGCAAAATAGCCTTCGGGGGCTGGATGTTGCGCTTTGGCTTCCCCATTTTGGCCAAACTCAAGGGCCTGCGCGGCGGCGCTTTCGACCTGTTCGGCGGATCGGGGGAACGCAAAATGGAACGTCGCTTGATCACCGATTACGAGGCGGCAACCGATAGGTTGGTGCGCGAATGGACCCCTGCCCGCGCGGCTTTGGCCGTCAAGATCGCCACCATTCCCGATCAAATTCGCGGTTACGGCTATATCAAGGAGGCCGCCGTCAAGGCCGCAAAGGCGACCGAGGCCGGTCTCTGGACCCAATGGCAGAACGCCTAGGCGGCTCGCTAAGGCGTTGTCGAAACGGCCAGTCCCAAGGTGGGCAGGATCACCCGCGCCTGAGCGTCGTATTGCGCCTTGCGAAAACCGGTTTTCAGCTTGGCGACGCCGTCGGCATCGAAATCGAGCAGGGTGTCGCTTGTAACCGTATAAGGGGGCCACGTCGGCGCCCCGTCACACGCGGGAACCCCGGTCTTAGCGAAAGCGATCCAGCAGGCATGGACGCGGTGCGTCACCTCAAGGTCCGCCGCCGTCGGTACTATCCCCTCGCCCAAGGCCCCAAGATGGTCCCAACTGTCGAACACGAAGGGAATCTCCAAGGCATGACCGGCGCCGGGTCGGCTGGCGCGGGCGG
>JANXWN010000076.1 GCA_025351125.1 Caulobacteraceae bacterium
CACGGCGGCGCCCACGTAGAGCCCCACGCCGCGATCCCCCATGATCGGATCGACGATAATCCGTACGCCGGAGTTGACCGCCCTCACGGCATCGATCGTCCGGGCGGCCGCGGCAACCTGCTCGGCGGAGGCGAAGTACCCGGCGACAACCGCGTCGAGATGTTCAAACACGCCGTTGGCGGCGACGCCTTCAAGCATTTGGGCGAATATTGCCGCGTCGACCGGTCCGCCGCCCGGCGCGCCAAGACCGGGGTGGCGTCCGAAAAGCACCGTCGGCGCGAACACCGCCTCGATCCCTTCGCGCGCGAAGGTCGCGGCTTGGACGCTGCCGCCGACGGCGCTGGACGCGACGAGGCTGGAGAGAATGAGCACAGTAGGCATAGACGTTTCGGTTCCAGCGGTTTTCTTCACCGCCCTGACGGGGGCATGATGCATCGTGCGTTAGGCGCAAGCGCGTCCAAGGTCCCCCGCCCGTCCTATCCCGCCAAGCTCTCCGGCGTGGCGCGGAAGAGGTCGATGGCCCCTTGGCTGACGGCCTGCGCCAAGGCCGGCGACCCGGCGAGGACCTGTTCTGAATAAACCCGCGCCAAACCGATTTTGGTACGCCAATAATCCTGCGGGCCTTCGCCGGAGGCGATGTTCTGCGAGGCGGCCAAGGCTCCCTTTGCCAGCATCCAGCCGCCGACCACGTCGCCCAACAAGTGCAGGTAGGGGGTCGCCCCGGCCAAGGCGTCGGGCTGGGCGTGCCCGCGCCGTTCTATCAGCCAACCGGTCGCCGACTGCACCGCCGCCAGCCCGGTTTCCAAGCGCGCGCCGATGGTGTGCAGCCAAGCGTCGTCGGCGCTTTTCAATGCGGCGGCCGTCGGCATGATGTCGGCGACCAGTTCTCGCACCGCTTGGCCCTTACCGATGGCCAGCTTGCGACCCATGAGATCGATCGCCTGAATACCGTTTGTTCCCTCATAAATCGGCAAGATGCGCGCATCGCGATAGTGCTGCGCCGCGCCGGTTTCTTCGATAAACCCCATACCGCCATGGACCTGTAAGCCCATGGAGGCGACCTCCACCGCCATGTCGGTAGACCACGCCTTGGCGATCGGGGTGAGCAAGTCTTCACGCATCCGCGCCGTGTCGCGATCCAGCGGATTGCCCGAATGCTTGGCCAAATCGGCGGCCACGGCGGTGGACAGGCAAAGGCCGCGCGCCGCTTCGATCTTCGCCTTCATCAACATCAGGGTTCGGCGCACGTCCGGGTGATCGAACAAGCGCGCGGGCAAGGCGCCGGTCCAGGCGGAGCGGCCTTGTTTACGTTCCAGCGAAAAGGCGAGGGCGCGCTGGAACGCCATTTCGGCAACGCCCACGCCCTGCACGCCCACCTGCAGGCGGGCGGCGTTCATCATCACAAACATAGCCGCGAGGCCTTGATTTGGTGCGCCGATCAATTCGGCCTGAGCGCCCTCGAATAGCATCACGCAGGTCGGCGACGCGTGGGCGCCCAACTTGTGCTCGAGACTGGCCGGGCGCAGGGCGTTGGCGACGCCCGGCGATCCGTCCTCCGCCACCAGGCGCTTTGGGGCCAGGAACAACGACAACCCACGCGATCCGGGAGGTGCGTCAGGAAGGCGCGCCAGGACCATGTGCACAATGTTTTCGGCGACGTCATGGTCGCCCCAGGTGATAAAGATTTTCTGCCCCGTCAGGCGGTAGCCGCCATGGCCATCAGGGTCGGCGCGCGTGGTCAAAGCGCCCAGATCCGATCCCGACTGGGGCTCGGTCAGGTTCATCGTACCGGTCCAATGTCCCGAGACTAGATGGCGAAGATACAGTTTCTGTTGCCGCTCGGTGCCGTGGGCGCTGAGCGCTTCGATCGCCGCCAAGGTCAACATTGGGCACAGGCCAAAGGCCATATTGGCGCCCTGCACCATTTCAAACACCGCAACTTCCAGAGCTTTCGGCAGACCCTGACCGCCATGCACGATTTCGGCGGACAAGCCGTTCCAGCCGCCTTGCGCGAACTGGCGATAGGCGCCGCCGAAGCCGGGCGCCGCAAGCACCGCGCCGTTTTCGAACCGTGCGCCTTCACGGTCGCCGATGGCATTCAGCGGCGCCAGCACGCCGGCGGCGAAGCCCCCCGCCGCCTCCAGCACAGCCTGGGTCGTCTCGGCGTCGGCGGCGGGAAAAAGCGTAAGCAGGCGACCGTAGTCAGCCGCCTCGTTGAGAGAAAATTGCAGATCACGGAGCGGGGCGCGATAAGTCATCAAAAGATCCTTGGCCGGTTCTGGCTAGAGCCCTTAACGCGACTGGGCTAAGATGGCGACGGACGAAGACGCCCGGCTCCAACAAATCCGAGAAAAAAGGTTTCCTGTGCCCCGAACGTCACCCGCCGCCGCCGCGAAATACAATGCCGTGGCCATGTCGATGCACTGGCTGATCGCGGCTCTGATCATCACCAATATCGCCATCGCTTGGTATTTCAACACCCTCAACGGCGCCGCGAAGATTCCGCCGGTTCAGTTGCACAAATCGATCGGCATTACCGTTTTATTGTTTAGCGTCGCGCGTCTGGCTTGGCGATTCATCTCGCCCCCCCCGGCGTTGCCGCCGACGGTGGCGGGATGGCAGCGTTTGGCCGCCCATATCACCTATGTTCTATTCTATGTGATTATGATCGGTCTGCCGCTCAGTGGCTGGGCGTTAAGTTCGGCCAGCCAGATCATCAAAGTCTATCCGATTACACTTTACGGCGTCGTGCCCTGGCCCACGATCAACGCGCTGGCGACGTTGCCGCCCCATCAAATGAAGAGCACGCACAAACTCTTTGTGCTGACACACGAGCTGCTCGGAAAATTGACCTACGGCCTGATTGTTCTGCATGTGGCGG
>JANXWN010000140.1 GCA_025351125.1 Caulobacteraceae bacterium
GTCCGCGCAACGCCGACGGGGGTTTCGGCGATGATCGACGCCTACGGTCGGATCGTGCCGGGAGAAACGCTTCGCCAAGGCGCGTTCGGCGTGATCGACGCGTCTCTGCCGCCCGCCTTACCGCCCACGCCGTTCGATCGATGGGGTGACGGCGCGTTTGCGGTGATGCTGGCGGCGTCATTGATCGGTTTGCGGCACGGGCCCCTCGCCCGCGCCTGAAGGGTCGTTGACAGCGCGTCAGCAGTTCTTAAGCGCTGACGGTCATCGATATAATCATGCCCGGTTCGCGCGGCGGCTCACCTTTGGGCAGGGCGTCGATGTGATCCATGCCGCCGATCACTTCGCCCCACACCGTGTACTGATTATCCAGAAAATTGGAATCTTTTAGGCAGATGAAGAACTGGCTGTTGGCGGTGTGGGGGTTGGACGTGCGGGCCATCGAGCAGGCCCCGCGCTTGTGCGGCGCGTCGGAAAATTCGGACTTCAGATTGGGTTTGTCCGAGCCGCCGCTGCCGGTTCCGGTGGGATCGCCGCCCTGCGCCATAAAACCGTCGATGACGCGGTGGAACACCACGCCGTCGTAAAATCCCTCCTGGGCCAATTCGGTGATCCGCGCCACGTGCCCCGGCGCGAGATCGGGCCGCAAACGAATGGTGACCGGGCCGGTGGCCAAGGTCATGGTCAGGGTCTGTTCGGATTCGGACATGGAACTCACTTTACGGGGTTGGAGACTTGGCTGGGGATCTCGAGGTCGCACAGCGAAAAGTCGATGACTTTTTCGGCGGCGATGCGGGCGACGGAGGCGGCGAACCACGCGCCGCGGGTGTCGATCACCCGCACGACCGGGCGTTCGGCGGCGGGGATGTCGGCTAAGACGCGGACTTTCAGCATCGTGTCCATCGGCGCGACGACTGGCTCGCCGACCTTGATGGCGCGGATGACGTCCAGCCCGGCGATGGCGCGACCGAACGGGCTGTATTGCTGGTCCAACTTGGGCGTCGGGCCGCGCATCAGATAAAATTGACTATTGCCGCTGTCCGGCTCGGTCGCCCGCGCCATACCACCGACGCCCGAACAAAACGTCGCGTAGGCGCGCACCTTTTGGTCCGCCGTCAGCACGCCCAAATCCATCGTCTGACTGATCACCGGCAGGGCGCCGATGAAACCCATCTCCAGCCCGCCCGCCTTTTGCACCACGATCAGCGGCGTATCGGCGCCACGTCGAAAAGTGAATTCCGCCGGCAGATTGGGCTTGTTCGAGCCGCCGGTTCCCGTGTCGGTGGGATCGCCGGTCTGATCCATGAAGCCGTCGATCACCCGGAAAAACCCGCGCCCGTCATAAAAACCCGCGCGTGCGAGGTCGCGCACCTGGACCGCCGACTTTGGGGCGACTTCGGGGTTGAGCTCAAAGATGATCCGCCCTTTGCTGGTGTCGATCACCAGTACGTTCTGGGGATCGGGCATGCGCCAGTCGGACTCGGTCGGCGCGACGGCGACAGCCGTCGGGGCGGCAACAGCGGACGCCCTGGACTTTGCAAGCGCGATGGAACTGGCGAAAACGAGCGAGGCGCAAAGCGCCGGAGCAAGACGAACGATCATGGCGCACCGCCTAAACGGGTCCGGCGCGCGGGGCAAGCTAGGCGAAGCTGAATTCGGCGGGAGTCGTGATTGTCAGGCGGGGAAACAAGCCGCGCATGTGACCGATATTCCAGGTGATGATCGTCGCGATTCCATGCGTGACCGCCACCTCGCCAATCAATCGGTCATAGAGTCGAGGTCCGATACCGCCACGCTGTGCATACGACCCGATGGCATCGAACGTCTGCGCGGGGGTCAGCCCCAAAACCGCCACCAAAGGCCGGAGCCGCGAAATAGCGGCCCATGCTGACTGGGCCGGCTCCATGAACGGTGCGCGCGGACCGTCTTTAGTGAGGGTGTTGTAGGCTTCGGCAAAACTATGCGCCGCTCCGGCAAAACGCGCCGATCGGAACCGATTCAACAGCGACACCGAGAGCGCGTGGTGTTGGTGCGCTTGGGCGACAATGGCAATCAAGACGTTGCTGTCGAGCAGGGCGTCGACAGTCAATCGTCCTCCTCACCGCTGCGCACGGCGTCCAAAGCGGCATTGGCCTCGTCAAGGGTCACCGTTCTCCCCTTCGCGGGGATCACCCACACTCGACCGTTCCGCACCAAGGTCTCCCCGCCGACGTCAACGTCGCCGCCCGCCGGCACATAACCGCGCAGGGCGTCCTCGACCACCTGAGTGGTCGTCATGCCGGTCAATTTGGCCAACGCGTTCGCGCGCGCGCGGGCGAACGCCGAGCGGATATTAAGTTGGGCTTGCTGGGCGCGGGGCATGGCGGGATCCTTCGTGCGGCATTGTGAGCCGCCATGGCGCGTTTGGCTAGCCGTTTTTAAAAGTGGCTAGGCCACCCCGGAGTGCCGGAGTTTCGCCGGCGCTGGTTGAAGTAAGCCGGCGAGGCACCTGCGTTCGTCGCGAAACGATCCGCGTCTATGCCGATCACTTTCGTCCGCAAGGCGCAAAGGGATGGCTGACTATGCCTGGCGCTCTCGCCTTTTGATGCCCCGGATGTCCTGGCATCTTAGTGGCGAAAAACTTGATGGCGGCGGCGAAGCCGGACGGAGGGCAGGAAAAACAGCGCCAATAGGTATCGTGTCGCCCGAAGGCCGAAAGGCGAGGCATCCGAACCCCCGTCCGACCCTGCCCAGCGTGGCCGGGATACGATCAATCCGATTGCGCGTCATTATGCCAACGTTCGCGTCTATTTCAGATAGTAGAAGAGCAACCGAGCTGACGAGACAATCGCCATCGCCGCGTAAAGAGCCACGATGACCCAAAATATTTTCGGATTTTTATCTCTGCTTGCAGAGAATAAACGAGGAAGGGATATGTCACGATTGCGTAGGCCAAATCCTATTGACCCTCTGGAGAAAAACACCATCGCCCATTCAACGAACGAAAATTTCGTCAGGAAGTGACCTGGATTGGTGCCATCAGTTCGCGTTCATTCCCCTCACCTCACCTTCGCCATCAACCGCTTCTTGACCCCCGCCGGCACGAACGGCGTCACGTCCCCGCCGAATAGGGCGATCTCCTTGACCAGCCGTGACGCGATCGCTTGATGTCTGGGGTCGGCCATAAGGAACACGGTCTCGATCTCGCGGTCGAGTTGCTGGTTCATGGCGGTCATCTGGAATTCGAATTCGAAGTCGGCGACGGCGCGTAGGCCGCGTAGGATGACGCCGGCCCCGACGTCCCGGGCGGCGGCCAACGTCAGGCCTTCGTAGGGATGCACGACGATGTCGGCGCCACCGACCAGGCACGCGGTTTCTTCGCGCAGGATGTCCACCCGTTCATCGAGGGTGAACATCGGGCCCTTGCCGCTGTTGATCGCCACGCCGATGATCAACCGGTCGACCAGTTTTAACGCCCGTCGGATGAGATCGACGTGGCCATTGTGGATCGGGTCGAACGTGCCGGGATAGAGGCCGGTTCGCGTCATGCTTATCCCTCCGTTGAAGGGGCGTCCTCATTGTCGTCCGAGGGATCGCCCGCTTCGCCTTCCAATCGTTCCACCGAGACGACGTGCTCGTCTTGGCCGGTGCGGAATATGGTTACGCCTTGCGTATTGCGTCCGGCAATACGGATCTGGCCGACGGGCACGCGGATGAGTTGGCCTTGATCGGTGACCAACAGTAGTTCGTCGGCGTCCTCCACCGGAAAAGAGGCTACAAGGCGCCCGCCGCGGCGCGATAGGTCGTGCGCCATCAAGCCCTGCCCGCCGCGTCCCGTGCGTCGATAATCATACGCCGAGGTGCGTTTGCCGAAGCCTTCCGAGGAAACGGTGAGGACGAATTCCTCCGCCGCGCCGAGCGCCGCGATTCGTTCGACCGACAGGCTGTCCAAACCATCGAGCGGCGCGTCGTCGTCGTCTTCGACAGGTGCGAGCACGGCGTCGGCGCCCTCGCCGTTCGCGGCCGAACGCATGGCCGCGGCGTGCTTCATGTACAACACGCGTTCGCCCGGTGTCGCAGCGACGCCGTGCAACACGGCCATGGAGATGATGCCGTCGCCTTCGCCCAAGCGAATACCGCGCACGCCAGTCGACTCTCGGCCGGCGAACACGCGCACGTCGTCGGCGTTGAAGCGGATGCAGCGGCCCAGAGCCGTCGTCAGCAAAACGTCGTCGATGCTGGTCAGCAAGGACACGCCAATAATGGAATCACCCTCATCCAACTTCATGGCGATCTTACCGTTGCGGTTGATCTGCACAAAATCCGACAGTTTATTGCGCCGCACATGACCCGAACGCGTGGCGAACATTACGTCCAGACCATCCCACGCCGCTTCATCTTCCGGCAGGGTAAGGATGGAGGTCATGGTTTCCCCGTGTTCGATGGGGAAAAGGTTAACGAAGGCTTTGCCGCGCGAGGTCGGCGTGCCCAGCGGGAGGCGCCAAACCTTGAGTTTATACGCCTTGCCGCCAGACGAGAAAAACAGCATCGGCGCATGCGTGGAAGCCGAAAACACGCGCGTGACCGCGTCTTCGTCCTTGGTCGACATGCCTGATCGGCCGCGTCCGCCACGATGTTGCGTGCGATAGATCGCCAACGGCGTGCGCTTGACGTAACCGGCGTGGGTGACGGTAATCACCATCTCCTCGCGGGCGATCAGGTCTTCGTCTTCGACGTCGGCGTCGCCCTCGACAATCAAGGTGCGGCGCGGCACGGCGTAAGCGTCACGGACCTCCACTAATTCGCCGCGCACGACGGCCATGATGGCGTCGCGGGACGACAAAAGATCCAGGTGAGCCCGAATGGCGACGGCTAATTCACCGCCCTCGGACAAGATCTCGTCCCGGCCCAGGCCCGTGAGGCGCGACAAGGTCAGGGCCAAAATGGCGCGGGTCTGCTCATCGCTCAAGCGCAACTGATCGCCGTCGATCACCACGCTACGCGGGTCGGCGACCAGTACGATCAGGGGCATCATGTCACCGATCGGCCAACTGCGCGCCACCAGACGTTCGCGCGCCTCGGCCGGGTCTTTGGACGAGCGAATAATGTGGATCATCTCGTCGATATTGGCGACCGCGATCGCCAGACCGACCAGAATGTGGGCGCGGTCGCGCGCCTTGCCCAGCTCAAAGCGCGTGCGGCGGACCACGACTTCCTCGCGGAAGGCGACGAAGGCGGTCAACATTTCGCGCAGACCCATCTGCTGCGGCCGCCCGCGATTGAGCGCCAAGGCGTTGACCGGGAAAGAGCTTTGCAGCGGGGTGAAGCGGTACAATTGGTTGAGCACTACCTCCGCGCCGGCGTCACGCTTGAGTTCAACCACCACGCGCATACCGGCGCGGTCGCTCTCATCGCGCATGTCGCCAATGCCTTCGATACGTTTTTCCCGCACCAGTTCGGCAATCCGTTCCACCATCGCGGCCTTGTTTACCTGATAGGGAATGGCTGTGATGATGATCGCCTCGCGCCCGGCGCGAACGGTTTCGATGGTCGCCACGCCGCGCATGATGACCGAGCCGCGACCGGTCAGCAGGGCCTGACGCGCGCCGGTGCGACCGATGATTTCGCCACCGGTGGGAAAGTCGGGGCCGGGCACGATGTCGAGAAACGCGTCGAGCGGGATATCGGGCGTATCGATCAGGGCCAGACAGGCGTCGATGATTTCGCCCAGATTGTGTGGGGGGATATTGGTCGCCATGCCCACGGCGATGCCGCCGGCGCCGTTGACCAGGAGGTTGGGGATACGCGAGGGCAGAACTTCCGGTTCCCGCTCCTTACCGTCGTAATTTTCTTTGAAATCAACCGTGTCCTTGTCGAGATCGGCCAAAATCGACATGGCGGCCCGGGTCAGCCGGCACTCGGTGTAGCGCATCGCGGCGGGAGGATCGTTGTCGACCGAGCCGAAGTTTCCCTGGCCGTCGATCAGCAGCAGGCCCATGGAAAACGGCTGCGCCATCCGAACGAGCGCATCATAAATCGCCAGATCGCCGTGCGGGTGATATTTGCCCATCACGTCGCCGACGACGCGGGCGGACTTCACGTAGCCGCGATCGGGCGTGTGGCCCTGCTCCGACATCGAAAACAAGATGCGCCGGTGGACCGGCTTCAAACCGTCGCGCAAATCGGGCAAGGCGCGGCTGACGATTACACTCATGGCGTAATCGAGATAGGATTTCTTAACCTCGTCCTCGATGGTGATCGCGGTTACGTGGCCGCGCTGGGAGTCGACGGGCGGCGTGGGCGTATCGTCAGTCAAATGCGGGTTCAAGGCTCTCAGAATCGGACGCGAATTATCCGCCTTCGTCCTAGCACCCTCCGGCCCGATAAGCCACCGCCGGACCGGGGCCGTCAGGGCATCGCTTCGCCTTTTTGGGGGACGTGGCGCGCGCCGCCAAGCGGTCTTTGGTGTGGCGGCGCCCCCTACCGCTCGGCTAACGCCGAGTCGCTTCCACCGGAAGGGGAAGAGGCGGACACGCCGATTTCGCTCCGTTGGACGTCATCGAGGACGGCATTCTCAGCCGTCTGCGCGCGCAATACCGTCGCGTATCGGTCGAGCGGATCGTCGCCGGTCCCGGTCTCGCCAACATATACGAGGCGCTGGCCTATCTAGAGGGGCGGGCCATCACGACGTTGGATGACAAACTGTTGTGGCCGTTGGCTCTAGCCGGCGGCGACAGCCTCGCTGCAAACGCGATCGCCGCCGTCGAAAAGGGCTTCATCAAGATCAC
>JANXWN010000247.1 GCA_025351125.1 Caulobacteraceae bacterium
GGTGACCGTCTTGGGCGCGTCGAATCGGGGATGGCAGGGAGGAATTGTCGCGTTGCAGCCTACGAATATCGAGGCGCCTGATTACTTTCATAAAGTTGTCGATTGTCAGTGGGCCTGTCCCGCCCACACGCCCGTTCCCGAATACATCCGTCTGATTGCCGAAGGGCGATACACCGACGCCTATATGGTTAATTGGAAGTCGAACGTTTTTCCGGGCATTTTGGGACGGACATGCGATCGACCTTGCGAACCGGCGTGTCGCCGCGTGCGTGTCGAGGACGAACCTGTCGCTATTTGCCGGCTCAAGCGGGTCGCCGCCGATCATAAGGACGGCGATGCCGTCAGCTCTCGTATGCCAAAGCCTGCTACATCGCGTAACGGAAAACGCATTGCTCTGATCGGCGCCGGTCCGGCGTCGTTGACCGTGGCGCGCGATCTTGCGCCGATGGGCTATGAGTTGGTGATTTATGACGCCGATGCCAAGGCCGGCGGCATGATCCGTAGCCAGATTCCGCGGTTTCGTTTGCCCGAATCGGTGATTGATGAAGAAGTGGGCTTTATCACCGGCCTGGGTCCCGTCATGAGATTGGGAGAGCGGGTCGATAGCCTCAAGGCATTGTTGGCCCAAGACTATAGCGCCGTATTCGTGGGCTCGGGCGCGCCGCGCGGTCGGGACCTTGCGTTGCCGGGCCGCGCTGAAGCCGCGGCGCACATCCACATCGGTATCGATTGGTTGGCCAGCGTTTCGTTCGGTCACATCGAAAAAATAGGCAAACGCGTGATCGTGCTGGGCGGGGGCAATACGGCCATGGATTGTTGCCGAACATCCCGCCGCCTCGGCGGTGAGGACGTCAAGGTCGTCGTCCGCTCCGGCTTCGACGAGATGAAGGCGTCGCCTTGGGAAAAGGAGGACGCGATGCATGAGGATATTCCGATCCTCAACTTCCTCGTCCCAAAATCCTTTACGCATGCGGAAGGGAAACTCACGGGGGTGATGTTTGAAAAAGTCGCCGCCACGGTGGATAAAGATGGGCGCCGCAAACTGGTGGTGACTGGCGAGCCAGAGATCCATCACGCCTGCGACGACGTTCTGCTCGCGGTGGGTCAGGAAAACGCGTTTCCGTGGATTGAACGCGACACCGGCATCGCCTTCGACGAATGGGACATGCCGGTCGTCAGCGACGTCAGCCATGCATCGACTAATCCGCGCGTGTTTTTCGGCGGTGACGCGGCCTTCGGCCCAAAAAATATCATCTGGGCGGTCGCCCATGGGCATGAGGCCGCGATTTCAATCCATAAATTCTGCCAGTCCGACGACGTTTCGGTTCGACCCGACCCCGGTGTTACGCTCGTCAGCCAGAAAATGGGCATTCACGAGTGGAGTTATGACAATGACATCTCCAACGCGCTGCGGCATCGTGTGCCACTGCGTGACAAACGTGAGGCGCTTGGCAATGTGAAACTCGAGGTCGAACTGGGGTTTGACTCTGGCGTTGGTTTTAAGGAGGCGCAGCGTTGCCTCAATTGCGATATCGAAACGGTATTCGCTGAACCGTTGTGCATTGAATGCGATGCTTGCGTCGATATTTGCCCGATGGATTGCATCACCTTTACTGATAACGGCGACGAAAGCGAGCTGCGCGGACGCCTCAGCGCGCCGGCGCTAAATCTGACGCAAGATCTTTACGTCTCCGAGAGACTGAAAACAGGCCGCGTGATGGTCAAGGACGAAGACGTCTGCTTGCACTGCGGCCTTTGCGCTGAACGCTGCCCGACGGGTGCATGGGATATGCGGAAATTCCTCCTCGAGATGACGCACGCGGGACAATGATGCAGCAGCTAGTCAAAACCCCACCCCGAGAGGCCCAAATTGCGCCGCTGAGCGCGATCAACGATTTTGTGGTAAAGTTCGCGAACGTCAACGGCTCCGGCTCGGCGAGCGCCAACGGCATGTTCGCTAAATCGATCCTACGCATGGGCGTGCCGGTTGCGGCGCGCAACATTTTTCCATCCAATATTCAGGGCTTGCCTACATGGTATGAAGTGCGAGTGTGCGAGGCGGGACACCTTGGCCGGCGCGGCGGCGTGGATCTGATGGTGGCGATGAACCCACAGACCTGGGTTAAAGACGTCGCGTCGATCGAACCGGGGGGGTATCTGTTTTATGATTCCACAAAACCTTTGCCGCACGAGGGCGTACGCGATGACATCACTCTGCTCGGCGTCCCGCTGACGGCGATATGCAACGCTGCTTACAGCGATCCGCGCCAAAGGCAGCTGTTCAAGAATATCATTTATGTCGGTGCTTTATCAGCACTTTTGGGCATCGACGATGCGGTTAATGAGATATTGGTCGCGGAACAATTCAAGGGCAAGGACAAACTTATACGACCCAATCTTGAAGCCCTTGCGATGGGGCGGGAACAGGCCCAAGGCCTGATGGCCAAGGTGAAGTTGAAGGTTCGCCGCGCTGACGCGGTTGGCGACCGAATTTATATCGAAGGCAACAGCGCCGCCGCGCTTGGCGCGGTTTACGGTGGAGCCACGGTTTGCGCGTGGTATCCAATCACCCCGTCGACCTCGGTCGCCGAAGCCTTTATGGGGTATTGCGCCGACTATCGCATCGAAAAGGACACCGGCAAGGCCCGTTATGCGATCGTACAAGCCGAGGACGAGATCGCCTCGATCGGTATTGTCGTCGGCGCGGGCTGGAACGGCGCGCGCGCCTTTACCTGCACCTCCGGTCCCGGCATTTCCCTGATGCAGGAATTCGTCGGCCTGTCGTATTTCGCGGAAATTCCGGCTGTTATTTTTGACGTGCAGCGCGGCGGGCCGTCCACGGGAATGCCGACCCGAACTCAGCAGTCGGATATCCTCAGCGCGGCCTACGCCTCGCACGGAGACACAAAACATGTTCTGTTGTTTCCCGAAGATCCTGCGGAGTGTTTCGAGATGGGGGCTTTGGCCTTCGACTTGGCCGACCGCCTGCAGACCACTGTTTTTGTCATGCTCGATTTGGACATCGGCATGAACGAATGGCTGTGTCGCCCTTTGGCGTGGGACGATACCCGGCGCCTGGATCGCGGCAAGCTCATGAGCCACGATGCGCTTGAGGCCGGCGAGCCGTTCGGGCGCTATCGCGATGTTGACGGCGACGGCATAGCCTATCGCACCCTGCCTGGCGTCCATCCCGAACGCGGCGCTTACTTCACGCGCGGCACTTCACGAGATCCCGATGCGCGTTACAGTGAAGAAGGCGCGGTCTATGTCGCGAATATGGAACGTTTGCTCGCAAAGTTCGAAACCGCCAAAAGCATGGTTCCAATGCCGGTGGTTTTGTCGGCCAAGCGTAAAACTAATTACGGCGTGATTTATTTCGGCTCGACGTCCGCGGCCATGCACGAGGCATTGCAAACCTTAGAAATGGACAACCTGAATCTGGATGCCCTACGGGTACGAGCTTTTCCGTTCAGCGATGCAGTGTTTGACTTCATCGCCGCACACGAACA
>JANXWN010000248.1 GCA_025351125.1 Caulobacteraceae bacterium
GAGCGAATGGGGCGGCCTGGGCGATACCCCCGTCGCCGTCGGCGCATGACCGATGCCAGTCAAAGCCGCGAGGCCGGACGGAAAAAGATGCACCGCGTCGGCGTGCTCCAGTTCGGCGAGGGCGCCGGCCAACGCCGCCTGCGTCGCGAGACCGCCGCGACCGTAGGTCGGCTTGGACTCGTCGTACAGGGCGGCGGCGGCGCCCACGAGTACCGTCGAACCCTTTTGGATGGGTGGGCCGACCGTGCGGACCATCGGCGCATCCATCCGCCCCGCGTGGATTAAGCGGGTCGCGTCTTTCATGGCATCGGTCATGCGCCGACGGCGACGGGGGTATCGCCCAGGCCGCCCCATTCGCTCCATGAGCCGTCATAGACGGCCACGTCGTCGCGCCCGATCACGGCCAAAGCGAGGGCCAGGCCCGCGGCGCTAACCCCCGACCCGCAGGTCGTGATGATCGGCCTACCCAATGCAACGCCCTTCGCCGCGAACGCAGCCCGTAGATCATCGGGGGAGACCAGCGCGCCGTCCTTGATGATGGACGACAGCGGAAGATTCACGGCGCCCGGGATATGTCCGCCGCGGAGGCCCGCGCGCGGTTCGGCCACCTCTCCGGTGAAACGCCCGGCCGGCCTAGCGTCGATGATTAGAGCTTCGGCGTCATCAAGCGCACGGGCGACAGCGTGGCGATCTTTCACCAAGGCGGCGACAGGCTTGGCCTTAAAGTCACCGTGCGGCGCCTCCCGCCAACCGGTCTCCACGGGCTGCCCCTCGGTGATCCAGCGTGGCAGGCCGCCGTCAAGGACGAAGGTCGCCGGGTGTCCCATGGCCCGAAAGTTCCACCACGCCCGCGGCGCCGAAAACAGTCCCTCGGCGTCGTAAACGACCACCGTCGAAGCGGCGTTTACCCCCAAACGCCGCGCCGCCACCGCAAAATCCGCCGGGGCGCAGAGCATATGAGGCAGATTACTGGCGTGATCGCTAATCGCCTCGATGGAGAAGAATTGGGCACCGGGAATATGCGCCGCGCCATAAGCGTCGGCCGCGTCGCGCGGATCGCCCGGCATGAACCAAGTGGCGTCTAAAATAACCACAGCCGGATCGTCCAAACGATCCGTCAGCCAGGATGTCGAGACGAGCGGTGTTGAGGTCATGCGATCCACGGCGGCGTCGGCAAGCCGTGCTCCTTCAAGAATGCAAGGTTGTAGAGTTTACTTTGATAGCGCGAGCCGTGGTCGCACAGGATGGTCACGATGGTGTGTCCCGGGCCTAGATCGCGCGCCATGCGCACGGCGCCGGCGACGTTGATCCCGGTCGAACCGCCCATCAGCAGGCCCTCGTGCTCGCCCAGATCGATCACCGCGCGCATCATCTCGGCGTCGTCGATACGATACGGATAATCGATGGTCAGGCCTTCGAGATTGGCGGTGATCCGGCCTTGACCGATCCCTTCCGACACCGACGAGCCCTCGGATTTCAGCTCGCCCGCGGCGTAATAATTGTACAGCGACGCGCCGAACGGGTCGGCCAGACCGATGGCGATTTTCGGATCGCGCGCCCGAAGCGCTTGCGCGACGCCGGCTAAGGTGCCGCCCGAGCCGACGGAGCAGATGAAGCCGTCGACCTTGCCGTCAGTCTGGCGCCAGATTTCAGGGCCCGTGGTTTCCGCGTGCGCCAGCCGGTTGGCGACGTTGTCGAACTGATTGGCCCAAACGGCGCCGGCCGGTTCGCGCGCGTTCAGGTCCTCCGCCAACCGACCGGAAAACCGCACGTAGTTGTCGGGGTTCGCATACGGAACCGCGTCGACCTCGACCAACTCAGCCCCCATCAGGCGGATGGCGTCCTTCTTTTCCTGGCTTTGGGTGCGCGGCATGACGATGGTGGACCTATAGCCCAACGCCCCGGCGACCATGGCGATGCCGATTCCGGTATTGCCCGCCGTGCCTTCGACGATTCGCCCGCCGGGCCGCAAGGTCCCGCGCCGTTCGGCATCGCGGACGATATAAAGCGCGGCGCGGTCCTTGACCGATTGACCGGGATTCATGAACTCCGCTTTACCCAAAATCTCACACCCGGTCGCCGCGCTGGCGCGACGTAGGCGGATCAACGGCGTGTTGCCGATGGCGTCGATGATGGAAGCGGCGACGGATAAACTCATCCCTCCTTCCATCGCGATCATTGGCGCCGCGCGCAAGGGGGTAACGAGGGACGCCGCGAAGCGCTACGGCGCCGAGGTGAGCGCAATATCGACCATGATCTCAGCCGAGATGTCTTCCAGCGCGGCCCGAACGCGGTCCGCGGCGAGGTCTCGCGGGAGCCGAAGACTCGCCGCGATGTTGAACAGCGGAACGCCGGAATGCGGTTCGGCGCCGATCCAGGATCTGAACGTCTCGATATTGGCGTTCAGCCCGCTCAGGACGGCGGTCACCTGGTTCACGATCCCCGGCTGGTCCTGGCCGACCAAGGCGAAATCGAACGCTTCGCCGTCTGCGCCGAGGGCCTCGACGGCGGGAGCGATCCGAACCGCGAGGCCCTGGGCGTCCACCTCGCGCACGGCCGACCGCAAACCCTCGACGCCGTCCGCCGTCAATCCGACCAGCACCGACCCGACGTAAAGGCCGCCCAACAGGCTCAAACGGCTCTCCTGCCAATTGCCGCCAGCGGCGAGTACGGCGGCCGCCAGCGCTTGGGTCAGTCCGGGCCGGTCGCTGCCGACCACGCTTAATACGAACAACGTCATCGGTGACTTTCGAAAGGGCTTGCGGGTTTTGCCATAGAGGTCTGTGGGAATTACTATTATGGCGGTGTCCCGTGCGCCATAGAGGAGATTACGTCTCGATCCACCTGCCGCTCGTCGGTTTGATCGTCAGATATGAAGGTCGACTGCGTCAGGCCTGACAGCCATCAAGGGCCGCGGAGTCTCGCTTTTTTGCTCCGTTACCGACAGCGCTGCCGCGGAACGACAAACCCGTATCGACGATACAGCACGCACGCCGGGGCCGTGTCGACGAAGTCAGGAACCCCCGCGCGCCGGGCGTTGGTTACCATCGCAAGAATGGCGACCGGATAGCCGATCGGTGGGGGTGACCTCGTTCTACGGTCGCGTCAGCCCGAGCAGCACGACGTTGGTCCGTTCGGTGCGGAAGGCCGCCTCGCAGTAACGCAGGTAGAAATTCCACAACCGGCGAAAGCGTTCGTCGAAGCCCAGAGCGGCGATCTCGCTCCACGCGTTCTCGAACCGCGTCGCCCACGCGGCCAGGGTATCGGCGTAGCTCTGGCCGAACCGCGTTAGGCCGCCCCAGGCCAAACCAGCCCGCGCGGTTTCTTCGCGCAGGCGCCGCTCGCTGGGCAGCATGCCGCCGGGAAAGATGTATTTGCGCATGAAGTCCGAACGCGTGCGATAGACCTCGAACAAGTGGTCTTGGATGGTGATGATCTGCAAACCGGCGCGCCCGCCGGGCGCCAAGACCTCGTGCAGCTTGTTAAAATAGGTCGGCCAGTAAGCCTCGCCGACCGCCTCGAACATTTCGA
>JANXWN010000274.1 GCA_025351125.1 Caulobacteraceae bacterium
TGATCGGCAATCCCGCCTGGGCGGGAGGCGGCGCGATGGCTCGGCTCGCGCGATTGACGGTGCGATGGACCTGGGCGCCGCTGTTGCACGGCAAAATGGTCTTGCCGATGGTGTGGGTGGAGCGACCGACGGTGCGGTTGTTGAGCGACACTACGGGTCGGCAAAATTGGGATTTCAGCGACGGCGCGACGCCAACCCGCCCGCAACGCTCCCCGATCGAGCATTTGATCATTACCGGCGGCGTGATCAGCTATTTGGATACTAAACAAGGATTGAATTTCGACGGCACGATTTCGACCGACGAAACCGCGCCCATCGGTAGGGGCGTGTCCGTTATCCGCGGCGCTCTCGTGGTGGGTGGCGCGAAATGGGCGCGGTCCCGACCGCTGATGCGGGCGTCGAAAGTGCTGGTGCAAACCAGGCTGCTGGCGGCGCTCGGCGGCACGCTGGACCTGCCACTGGTCGAAGCGGACGGCCCAGCGGTGCGCCTTTTTCGCGATGCGTCAGGGCGGGCCAATTGGCAGATCGATCCCGACCAAAAGCCGTTTAAATTTCCTCCCATCAGCCACCTGATCATCAAGGACGGGGCGCTAACCTACTATGACGCGAAGACCAAGACCGATTTCGTTGGAAGGGTTTCGAGTAGCGAAACCCTATATGCAAAAGGCCGCGGAACCTTTCAGCTTGAAGGCCGCGGTAGGCTGAACGCCGCGCCTTTTCTCGCCCGGATCAGCGGCGGGGCCCTCGTCAATGTCGATGCAACGCGGCCATATCCGTTCGAGGCTCTGATCCAAGCCGGAACAAACAAGGTGGCAGCATACGGAATTATCGCCCATCCGTTCGACTTTGGACATGTCTCCGGCAAGGCGCGCGTTAGCGGGTTGGATTTTTCCGACCTCTATCATTTGACCGGAATAGCCTTGCCAAACACCCCGCCTTACCAGTTGGCCGCCGCCTTCGTGGTGTCTGGCAAGACTTATGCATTCCGCGGCATAGCCGGACGGATGGGCGAATCGGATCTCGCCGGCGCCGTGGCAGTCAATGCTACGAGCGAGCGGCCGTTGGTTACCGCGGTTCTCGCGTCGCGCCGGCTCAAACTGGCCGATTTGGCAGCCGTAGTCGGTGGGGTTCCGAAGAATACTGCCGGCCGCGCCCTCTCGCCCGCCCAGAAGGCCATGGCGGCTAAACTAAAGGCGGAGCACCGCTTCCTGCCGGATGCTCATCTCGATGTGAGCCGCATGCTGACCACCGACGCGCGCGTTACCTATCGCGCGGCCAGCGTGGACGCCAAGGGCCTGCCGATCCGGGCCCTTTCTTTGAAGCTAGACCTCGACCACGGCCTACTAACCGTCGATCCGCTCGCCATGACTCTGCCGCAAGGCAGTTTGGTCGGGCGCGTCCGTTTGGACGCCCGCGGGGCGACGCCAGCCGAATCAATGGACATCAAACTGACCGATGCGCGGCTTGAAACCCTGATGGGCGGCAATATCGCCAAACCTCCGCTGACCGGCGCCGTCTACGGCCGCCTCCAACTTGCGGGTCGCGGCGATTCGGTGCGGGCGGCGGCCGCCAACGCCAATGGAGCGTTAACCGTGGTGATCCCTGGCGGCGAAGTCCGTCAAGCGTTCGCCGAAATGTTGGGGATAGACGTGACCAAGGGCCTTTTCCTATTGCTGGCCAAGAACCAGACGCAAACCCCGATCCGATGCGCGGTGGCCGATTTTCGGGCCACCAACGGCATCTTGACCGCCCAGCACATCGTTTTCGACACCGGTGTGGTTCTGGCCCAGGGAAAAGGTCAGATCGATCTTCGCAATGAAACGATAAACCTTGAAATATCCGGCAAACCCAAGAAATTTCGTTTGGTGCGGATCGGCGCGCCGATCACGGTCAAGGGGTCTCTCATAGAACCTAAGTTCGGAGTTTCAGTGGGCAAGGCGGCCGGTCAACTGGCCGTCGCCGGCGTGCTTGGCGCGGTGGTCGCTCCGCTCGCCGTCATCCTGCCGTTTGTAAGTCCAGGCCTTGCTAAAAACGCCGATTGCGGCGCGCTGACGAGCGAGGCCTCCGGTCGGGGTGCTACGCTCGGACGATAGCAATTGCATCGGGCGGTGGTGTTCAGCCGGCGCGCAAGCTTGCCGCCGGGCGATGAGCCAGCGCTTGGCTGGCGGCTAAAAGACCGGCAAGGCCCGAAATCCCCGCCGCACCCGCAATCAGCGTCGCCGCTCCGGCCCAATCGACACTCCAATTCGCACGAAACACCTGCGTCACCACCGGCCAAGCGGTTAAATAGCCCAAGACCACCCCAGCCCCGCCGGCGATCAGGCCGACGGCTCCGTACTCAAGCCCGTAGATGATCAAAATCTGGCCTCGGGCGGCCCCGAGCACCTTCAGAATCGCGGCCTCCCTTGCGCGGCCTCGTGCACCTGCGGCGATGGCGCCGGCCAGCACCAGCAAGCCGGCTACCGAGGCCACGCCCGCGGCCGCGCGGATCGCCAGGCCAAGTCGACTAAAAATATCGGTGGCGGCGGCCAGTTGCTCGCGTACGCTAATGATATTGACCTGCGGGAAGGCGGCGCCCAAAGCGCGGTTGACGCGGGCTTCCTCGGCGAGTGTCGCTTTGGCGATAGCGATTTGGCTAATTGACGCCCCGGCCAGTGCGGACGGCGTTATAACCACGGGAAAATTGACCCCAAATCCGGCGGCGTCGATTTTTCGCAAAGCCGCGACGCGGGCGATGATTTCGCGGCCCAGGATTGACAGGGTGACTTGATCGCCGACCTTGATCCTTCCGCCTTTAGCGGCGTCTTGCGATAAGGCGACCAGCGGCGGCCCGTCATAGGCGGCAGGCCACCAAGCGCCTTGCAAAACCCCGGCATCGCGCGGTTCCGGGCCGATCGCCGAGAGACTGACGTCGTTGTCGTAAGCCCAACGATCAGACTGGGGGATACGCGCGGCGTCGACCGCTTGGCCCCGCACCGCGGTTATCCGTCCTGTCGCGAACGGCG
>JANXWN010000283.1 GCA_025351125.1 Caulobacteraceae bacterium
CTGTGATCCAGATGCGGAAAAGGGCGATTTAACCGTGAACGCTTTAGGCGCCAGATTGCTCATGAAATCGGCATACTGAGGGGCGTCGATAGGATGCAGGATTCGCCCGATATTGCCCTGCGCCAAATTGAATCGGCCGGCCACTCAGGCGATCTCCACCCGATAACTTTCGATGACCGGATTGGCGAGCAACTTGTCACACATGGCCATCACTTCGGTTTCGGCGGCCGTCTTGTCCGAGGCGAGCAAATCAAAAGTGATTAGGCGACCGATTCGGACATCGTTTGCCCCACTCCAGCCCAGACCATGCAGCGCGCTTTCCACCGCTTTGCCCTGCACATCCAACACGCCGGGCTTAAGAAATACATGAACCGTCGCCTGCATCGCGCCCTCTATTGAATCCCGCCCTGGATCACCGTCGGCATTTCCTTCATCACGCCCAGGCGCCGAGCAACCTCGGTATAGCTTTCGATCACATTGCCCAGATCGCGGCGGAAACGGTCCTTGTCCAGCTTTTCGTTGGTGGTGGAATCCCATAAGCGGCAACTGTCGGGGCTGATTTCGTCGGCCAAAATCACGCGCGAAAAATCGTTTTCCCACACGCGGCCGTATTCGATTTTGAAATCAACCAGGGTGATGCCTACCGCCCCGAACAAACCGGTCAAAAAGTCGTTGACCCGCAGAGTTGTCGCCATCATGTCGTCGATTTCTTGAGTGGCCGCCCAATTGAACGCGGTTATGTGCTCCTCGGCCACCATCGGGTCATGGAGTTTGTCGTCCTTCAGATAAAACTCGATGATCGAACGCGGAAGCGGCTGGCCCTCTTCCAGACCAAATCGCTTAGACAGCGAGCCGGCGGCGATGTTGCGACACACCACCTCCAACGGGATGATCTCGACCTCTTTGATCAATTGTTCACGCAGATTTAGGCGACGGATAAAATGGTTTTGAACCCCAATGGTATTCAGTTTCGTCATAATATGTTCGCTGATGCGATTGTTAATGACGCCTTTGCCTTCGAGAATAGCCTTCTTCGTGCCGTCAAACGCGGTCGCGTCGTCTTTGAAGTATTGAATTAACGTGCCGGGTTCGGGTCCTTCGTAAAGAATCTTGGCCTTGCCCTCGTAAATTTTCTTGCGACGGGTCATGCTAAATAGCCTTTCTCCGGTCGGGCGCGGGAGCAAATGAAAAACGCGCGCGAACAGTTCGGCCGCGCGCGTGGGGTATGAATCAGCCGCGTTTGACGTCCCTTCGGGCTGATCGGACACTAGCTGAAAGGCCAACCGCGCGCAAACGAGACTGGCGTCAACCGCCCTTATTTCTAAAATGCCCACCCTGGGCGAAAGAGGAGGCCATGAGCGTGACCGACCCAAGCGACCTTAGGCCTGTGGCGCCCCCGCCTTTCGCGCGCATGGGCAGCGTCAGGCCCAACTCGGTCGGTCTGGCGCGTGACGGCTGGCGCGACGCCTACCATATTCTCCTGACGCTTCCGGTCTCCGCCTTTCTGGGCGTCCTGGCGGCGACCTATCTGTGCGTCAACGCGCTGTTCGCCACCCTCTATTTGCTCGACCCGGGCGGTGTGATTAACGCCCGCCCGGGCAGTTTTGTCGACGCCTTCTTCTTCTCGGTTCAAACGCTTGGCGGGCTCGGCTACGGTGTGATGTCGCCCAAAAGTCTCTATGCCAATTTGGTGTCGACCAGCGAAGTTTTCTTGGGTTTGCTTAATTTGGGCATTGCGACCGGTCTATTGTTCGCCCGCATCTCTAAGCCCACGGCGCGTATCATGTTTTCCAACCGCGCCGTCGTTTCGCCGTTGAACGGAGAACCGACTTTGATGTTCCGCGCCGCCAATCGACGCCGCAATTTGGTCATCGAGGCGGAAGTGAGCGTTACGCTGATCGAAAACGTCACCACTCGCGAAGGGAGCGTTTTGCGGCGCTTTCAAGAACTCAACGTCGTCCGGTCGCGCACGCCATTATTCTTTATGACCTGGCAGGTCATGCATGTAATCGACGAAGTCAGTCCGTTGTGGGGCGAGACAACAAAGAGCCTGTTTGACAAACAGGCGGAAATTTTGGTGGTGATAAAGGGGATGGACGAAACCTTCGCCTCCACCATCCACGCCCGAACCTCCTACATGCCCGACGAAATCGTCTGGGGCGGGCGATTGGCCGACATTTTCACCACCGACCCCGCCGGCGTCAGGCACATCGATTTTCGCAAATTTCACGACGTCGAGGCGGCACGGTGACGTGACAATTCGGCTTGAGCCCGATTGCCGTGGGCGTCGCGCGTGTATATTTAGGCCTCCAGTCGGACGTCTCGGGGTTGCATGACTATTCTAAATGATCGTGAAAAAGGTTTTGAGAGCAAGTATGCTCTTGAGGAGGCCCAGGAATTTCGCGCAATCTCGCGGCGCAACCGTATGTTTGGCGAATGGGCGGCCGATCGAATGGGTTTGGAAAACACCCACGACTACGCCGAAGCCATTGTTAAATATCATTTTGAACAGCCCGGAGACGAAGACGTCTTACGTAAAGTCGGCCAAGACTTGTCCGGCGCCGGTTTAACGGTGCGCGACGTGGAGTTACGCGCCAAAATGGACGAGTTTCTCGCCATCGCGCGGGGCGAGATTCAAGCGCAAGGCTAGGGCCGCTCGGCGTCCGCCGATGGAGCCTCTGGTTTCCCGCCGCCTTTTTTACATGCCGTCCCCGAAAACCCGGGCAAAGATCGTGTCAACGTGCGCGAAATGCCAAGCCGGATCGAAAGCCTCGGCGAGCTGGGCGTCGCTCAGACACGGGCGGACATCGGGATCGGCTTTTAAGAGATCGATAAACGCGCCCGAGCCCCGCCACACCTCCATCGCGTTACGCTGTACGGCCAAATAAGCGGCCTCGCGCGCCATGCCCGCTTGGGTCAGAGCCAACAACACCCGTTGCGAGTGCACCAGCCCGCCCAACTTATCGAGATTTCGGGCCATGGCATCCGGATAAACCACAAGCCGTTCCATCAGGTCGGCCAAACGGCGCAACGCGAAATCGAGATGCACGGTCGTATCGGGGGCAATCGCCCGCTCCACCGAAGAGTGGCTGATATCACGCTCGTGCCACAAAGCGACGTTTTCCAGCGCCGGGGTCACCGCCATGCGCACCAAGCGGGCGAGGCCAGTCAGGTTTTCGCTCAGGATCGGATTGCGTTTGTGCGGCATGGCCGACGAACCCTTTTGACCGACGGTGAACGGCTCTTCGACTTCCAGCACTTCGGTGCGCTGCAAGTGCCGGATTTCCACCGCCAGCCGCTCGATGGATGAGGCGACCACGGCCAGGGAGGAGAAATAGGCGGCGTGACGATCGCGTGGAATCACCTGCGACGATATGGGTTCGATCCGCAGCCCGAGTTTATCCGCGACGTAGGCCTCGACCCTCGGATCGACGCTGGAAAAGGTTCCGACGGGACCGGAAATCGCGCACGTCGCGATCTCGAATCGCGCCATGGCCAACCGCTCGCGGGCGCGAGCGAATTCCGCATAATAACCGGCCAGCTTAAGGCCGAAGGTTGTCGGTTCAGCGTGGATACCGTGGCTACGCCCGACGCAGGGCGTGAAACGGTGCTCCATCGCCCGACGTTTGATCGCGGTCAGGAGCAGTTCTACGTCTTCCAGCAACAGGTCCGTGGCGCGTGAAAGCTGCACCGCCAACGTCGTGTCATTGACGTCCGACGACGTCATGCCTTGATGTAAAAACCGCGCGTCGGGTCCGACGATTTCGGTGACGTGGGTCAAGAAGGCGATGACGTCGTGCTTGGTTTCGCGCTCGATCTCGTCGATGCGATCGACGTCGAAAACCGCCTCCCCGCCCTTGGCCCAGATGGTTTTGGCAGCGGCGGTGGGGATCACGCCTAGCCGCGCCATCGCGTCGGCGGCGTGGGCCTCGATTTCGAACATAATGCGAAAACGGCTTTGCGGTGACCAAATCGAAGCCGCTTCGGGACGAGAATAGCGAGGGATCATGCGCGGCCTTTAGCGGGTTCGCCGATGTTGCGAAAGACCCCGTCGCGACCCGCGCCCGGCGCCTTCACGCCTCGCGGAGTTTGCGCGCGGCGGCGGCGGCGTTGAGAACCTTGGCCAGGCCGAACGACGCCAAGAGGTAATGCAGCGCGCCCCAGGCGTAAAAGGCTGTCGTCACCAGCATGCCTTGGCGCGTGGCGATGATCAGGGTCGATTTGCACTGCGCCGCGAGGGCCGCCGTCGCGCCGTGCGCCGCCGCGCCGCCGGGGCAGGCGGATTTGAACCGCGTGGTCTCGGCGCCCGCGCCCGACGCCAACCGACCCAAGGCGTGAAGCACCGACGGGTCGCCGGGATGGGTGAAGCCGGCCTGCGCGAAGGTGTCGATGATCCAGCCGGTGAATAGGGGCCCGCCGCCCAGGGCGATAATATTCAGGAAGAGAAACAACACCGCCGCCGCCGTCGCGCGCTGCCGGGTCTCGACCACGTTTTGCACCACGCCAAAGGTCGGGGCGAGATACATATAGTGGAAAAACCCCGGGATCAGCAGGGTCACAAACGCCGCTTTCCACGTCGGTTGACTGTAGGCCAGCATATACAGCGGCGTGGCGATGATGAGACCAATGGCGGGAACCAAGGCATACCAAGCGCCGCCGCGCCGGCCCACCCAATCGGTCATGAACCCGCCGACCACCGTGCCGGCGCCGTTCGACACGCCCGCCACCACGCCGATTATCAAACCCACCGTTGCGTAATCGAGACTGTAGGCGCGAATGAAATAAGGCGGCGCGAAAAACCCGGCGCCGTAGCCGGCGAACGATGTGATGGTGATCCCCAGCACCATGTTGAGCACCGGCCAGGAGCCGAACAAGACCTTGGCGACTGCCCACAGTTCGGCGGCTTCCGTAGCCAACCAATGGCGCGAGACCGCGATCGGCGCGGTTTTTTCGATGGGATCGGAATAACCGCGCGGCGGTTCTTTGATAAAGGCTTTGACCATGAGGGCGATGATCAAGCCCGGCGCGCCCACGGCCATGAAGGCCACGCGCCAGCCGTATGTCTTGGCCAGCCAGCCGCCGAGCGCGGCTCCGAACATGCTGCCCAAGGGTATCCCCAAAGCGTAGATCGACAAGGCCGACGCTCGCCGTTTGGGTTCGTAATAGTCGCTGATCAGCGAGTGCGCCGGCGGCGTGCAGCCTGCCTCACCGACGCCGACGCCGACCCGTAGCGCCAACAGCTGGAGAAAGTTGCCGGCAAAACCGCACGCGACGGTAAAGCCCGACCATACGATCAAAGACCAGGAAATGATCGACACCCGGTTCCAGCGTTCCGCCAGGCGGGCGATCGGTATTCCCATGACGCAATACAGCACGGCGAAACTCAAGCCGCCCAGCAGCCCCAATTGTCCGTCGCTCAAATGCAGATCGACCTTAATCGCTTGGCCGATGGTGGCGACGATGGTGCGATCGATGAAATTGAAGGTATAGGCCGCCAGCAGCAAGCCCAGCACAACGCCCTTATAGCGATTGGAAAACAATGGCTTGCCTGACGTCGCCGCGGTCTCTTGCGCATGTGCCATTGGCTGCTCCCCTATTTCAACCTCGTCGGTTTGCGCTAGTGTAACGACGCCATCGCGATTGGCGACCGGCGATTTGGTGAATCAGGGGAATTTATCATCAGCCCGGGGTATATCCGAATCTTGATGACCTGCGTCGGCGCTTCCATGGCTCTGATCGCCGGGTTGGCTAAGGCTGACGATGCGGTCGTGCTTCGCCCGCTCTGCACCGATCGCCCCACCAAATCGACCGCGCCGTGCACGGTGGATGCAGGTCACATACAGATCGAGTCGGACCTGTTTAATGTTACCGTCGATCATTCTGGCGGCGGCGAAGTTAAGACCTATCTCCTGACCAACCCGACGATCAAATATGGGATCGACGCCCGCCTCGACGCCGAGTTAAATATCGTTCCCTATGCCGTGGCGACATCGCGGGATCCGGCGACCGGCGAGACGCGCCGGATGAGCGGTGTTGGTGATCTGTTCCTCAAGCTAAAGTGGAATCTGCTCGGCAACGCGGGGGGAAGTTTCGGATTGGCGTTCAACCCCTATGTGAAACTCCCCACGGCCTCGGGCGGGATCGGCAACGGCGCGATCGAAACCGGCCTGATCGCGCCGATAACTATCAACCTACCCGCCAACTGGTCGGTGACCGTGGATCCGGAGGTCGATTTACTCAAAAACGCCGGCGACGGTGGGCGCCATGTCAATTTGGCTGGATTGATCAGCGTCAGCCGGGGCGTCTCCAAGGCTCTGACCTTTTCGGCCGAGGTATGGGCGGCCCGCAATTTTGAACCGGGGGGCGCGCAAACCCAGGTGTCCGCCGATCTTGGCGCGGCCTATATCCCGGTCAAGGCGCCCGATCTGCAGTTCGACGGCGGCGTAAATTTCGGCCTGAATCACGCGACGCCGGGCGCGCAGGCCTACGTCGGCGTCTCGCGGCGGTTTTGAGAGCGAGCACTGACATGATGCAACTGATCATCGGCGATAAAGTATGGTCGACCTGGTCGATGCGACCGTGGTTGGTGCTTAAACATTCGGGTGCCCCCTTCAGCGAGACTCTGGTCCGTCTTCGGCGCCACAGCCATCCGAGCACGCACGACGCGATCCTCGCGGCGGGATCGCCGACCGGGCTGGCGCCGGTGCTCATAAACGGCGGCATGACGATTTGGGATAGCCTAGCGATCTGCGAGTACGTCGCCGAGCAGTTTCCGGCGGCCAGGCTGTGGCCCGCCGATCCGTCGGCGCGCGCCTTAGGGCGCAGCGCAGCGTCGGAAATGCATTCCGGGTTTGCGGCGCTGCGCGGCGAACATCCGATGGATTTGCGGCTGCGGACCGCGACGCCGGTCTCCGAAGCCGTCGCGCGGGACGTCGGCCGCATTGTTTGTCTTTGGAACGACCTGCTTTCCCGGTTCGGCGGACCGTTTCTGCTGGGCGCCGCGTGGTCGATCGCCGACGCTTTCTACACCCCCGTGGCCACTCGTTTTCGCAGCTATGACATCGCGCCGGCAGCGCACGGCGACGCCGGCGCGGCCGCGGGCTATGCGGCCCAGTTGCTGAAAACGCCGGTTTTTCTGGAATGGGAGCGGGGCGCACTGACCGACCCGGGCGCCGGCCTCGCGTGACAAGAAAGACGCCGCCGGCCTCGCGGCCGACGGCGTCTGAGAACAGACGAATTCGTTTATTTTAGGCTTGAATAAATTTGCGACGCGCGACGCGCATTACCGCGCCCAATCCGCCAAAGCCGATCAACATCAGGGCCCACGTCGTCGGTTCCGGAACCGAGGTCAGGGTGACATTGTCGAGAATGTTGCCTTGTTGGTCGGACGGGCCCTGTTCCAGGAACATCAGATTGCCGCCGGTGGTTGTGAAGGTGAAGGTGTGCAACGTGAACGGGTCGCTCGAACTTAAATTGAGACTTGCGACGGTGGTCCCGCCCAACGTGACGATGGTGGTTTGATTGGCCGCGCCGCGGGCGTTGCCGGCTAGATCAAAGCTCAGTGTGTATGTGCCGGCGCCGAACGATGTTTTCGACTTGAGAACGCCGGCGGGGTTGTTCCCTGTTCCTGAAGATCCATCCAAGTCCACGTAATTGCCGTTTCCGGGGTAGAAGTCGTAGAAACCGGTTCCGATCAGATCGGTTGACGACTGGCCGGCGATTGAGGGATCGGGCAAAGAGGCGAAGCTGGAATCGCCGGCCCAATTGAGCGTTTGCGCGTCGGCGTTAAAGTTGTCCGACAGGACGACCCCGGCGGCTGAACCTTGCGCCCAAACGGCGCAGGCGATAAGGGCTGCGGATGCGACGATTGTTTTAAACTTCATTGTGGTCACCATACTTGAGCTGTTGCGCTATTGGGCGCGGCGATTTAGCGCAGGCCCGATCAATTGACAATCCATAAAGCCGCAATTGGCCACAATCAAGCTTTTTTTCGGTGTCAAAAATGGCGCGCCGGTGGCTTGGCGCATCGAGAAATATCGTTCCGCATCGATAACTTAGAATAGCCCCAACGCTTTCATGCTCGATACTCCTTCGCGTCCCACGACAATGTGATCGTGCACCGCGATATTGAGGGATCGGCCGGCCTCCATGACCATGCGGGTCATCTCGATGTCCGCCTTTGAAGGAGTGGGATCGCCTGAGGGATGATTGTGGGCGAGGATGACGGCGCTGGCAGACATTTCCAGCGCGCGGCGCACCACTTCGCGGGGGTAGACCGGGGCGTGGTCGACCGTGCCCTCGTTCATCACTTCATCGGCGATCAACTGGTTCTTCTTATCCAAAAACAGCACGCGAAACTGTTCGCGAGGAGCCCCCGCCATCGCGACCTTGACGTAAGCCAAAAGCGCGCTCCAGGACGAAATCAGGGGACGCTTGACCGCTTCGCCGCGCCCCATTCGCATCGTCGCCTGATGGATTAAGTTGAGATCCAGGGCGACCGCCGCGCCGACGCCCTTGACCGTCATCAACGCCGCCGCATCGGCGCCCAGTACGCCGGCCAACCCGCCAAACCGGGTCAGCAAAGTTTTGGCCAAGGGCTTGAGATCCCCGCGCGGAATGGCGCGGGCCAGAATGAGCTCCAAAAGTTCGTAGTCCGGCAGCGCCGCCAAGCTGATAGTCGCGCGGGCGCGCAGGCGCT
>JANXWN010000284.1 GCA_025351125.1 Caulobacteraceae bacterium
ACGTTGTGCGTGAAGGTGTACGCGAGCCGTGGCGTAAAGCCCGAGATATCAATGCGACGGTTGAGGACCGAGAGCTGGAGTTGCATCTGGCGGTCACGCCGAGCGATCCCGAAGGCGGCCTGGGCGGCGTCATAATCGATACGCGCATAGCTGGGTTGCAGAGAAACGGAAAAGCCCTGCGGCAGATCGCGATCCAGGCCTAATCGCACCTGTTCGATGGTATTGGCGTAAATGCTCGCGCCGGCATTCTGCCGCGCCACGGACACCACGCCTGAAAAGACGCTGACTGGACTTAAGACACGGAAGAATCCGAGCGATCCGGACGAGGCTAAGCCGCCCTGCCCGGCGGGCGGTCTAAAGTTCACGGCTTGCAAGCCGATAGTGGCGCTCAAGCCGGTTTTTGCATTGGGATAAAATATCGCCTGCAGGCTACCGCCGACCGCCTCGTTATAAAATCGGTTGCCGTACAAGCGATAAAACCCGGTTGCCAGCGGTGAAATATCCCACTGTCGCCTCAAAAACCGAGGGCCCGCGTAGGCGGAAACGGTGGTGTCGTCGACCGAAGACGACCGGTAGTCGGTCGTGTTAATGAGGGCGCCAATACGCAAACGGACGGTTTTCGAAACCCGGGGTGTCCACTCCGCCCCGGCGGCGACGTTAATTCCTACGCCGCTACGCGGTCGCGCATCGGGCGACAGCGTGAACGGCAAACCGTAAAGCCCGACGGTCGTCGCGCCCGGGCCGACATTGATGTTGGTATCGGGCGCCAGAGCGATCGAAACACTATGCGACCAGCGCCGCGCGCCCCGGATCACGCCCAGATACTGATCGATATTGGACTTGACCGGCGGTGGCAAATCCCCGGCGCGCGCGAAGCGGAACTGGCGCTCGGCGTTGTCATAATCCTTAGCCATAAGGAACGCCCGCGCTAGTTCGAGGCGGACCCGCACCGCGTGAGGATCGCGTACCAAGATACCGCGAAAGCGGCGGATAGCGCCGGCGTAAAGTGTTGTCCGCAGATCCAGCATCGCCTGGAGGAACTGGACTTCGTTGTCGGCGGGATTCGCCTTTTCGAGGACGTCTAGGACACGCCGCGCTTCGATGGGGTGGCCCGACTGCATGAGCAGTTGCGCGGCCTCGACTCCAGAAATATGGCGCGGGCCGCTGGTCGTAGTTTGCGGCTGCGGCGGAAGTGAATTTTGCGCAACGACCGGCGAATGCGGCGCGCCCGCCGTCAAAAGACCAAGCGCGAGCAACCGCCCCTTGCGGGTGGTCAAAGGAATCTCGCCAAATCGGGCGCTCGGGTGGACGTCAGGTCGTTACCAGACACTCGTAGGCCAACACCGCCGTCTCGCCGGCTTCACGCATGGCGTCCATATCGGTCGTCGCGGCGAGACCTAGCCGGTCATAGTCCACCAGTAGCACGCCGCTGGGCCGCGTAAAGACCGCGGCAGTAAAGCGTGGATCCGCTAAAAGGTCCTGCGCCATCACGCCGACAAACAGCCGCTCGTCGTTAAAATACCGAAAGCTATAGAGCTGTATGCCGTTCGACATCCGCCTTAGCGGCGTGATGTCGCGTTTTAGCCGCCGGTCAGACGCGACGGCGACTTTGCCGGCGGCGACGCTGCCGATCGCCGATCTTGTTCCGTCGGTAAGCGTCCACACGCCGGCAAGTTCTTCAGCGTTGGGCCCATAGAAATTACCGGTAATGTTGCCCTTGCCCGTGCCTAAGGCATAGTTATTGCTCGGCGATGACGTCGTATTTGTTGGACCGGCGAAGTCGGAAAGAGCGATTGTTCCGGTAAAAGACACGTTGTTCCAAGGTGTCGCCGCGCCCCCGGAGCTCGCTGTTGCGACCATATTGGAGAAACTACCGTTAATGATGCCGGTAGCGAAATTTGCCGCCATATTGCTGTCGCCCGACAGCGTGGCGCGGCTAAACGCATTGCCGTTGGGAACAACCACAGCCCCTATCACAGTGCCTACACCGCCGTATGTCGCGCTGCCGGAAGTCGGCATGCTCGCGTCCGCTGTTTCGAATCCGTTGACGAAAAAGGCCTCGTTATTGATCGACTTTTGATCGGCCGCATAGACGACCCAATTTCCCAAATTCGCATAGCTAAGACCGGCGAGCGCCGGCGAAAAACTACCGGCGACACTTGTCTTGACCGCTACAAACTGGCCGGTCGATACAACACCGCCGAGCGTACCGTCGTCTTTCAGGCTGACGTCGATTCCTAGTCCGGGGATTTTGATTTCGATGATGCCGGACGAGGGCGTGATCGCCGTTATGGTACCGCCGGCGTTAGACGCGGCGTCCGCCGATATTCCGGTGGATGAATAGCCCAGCGCGGTCTGCGTCAGATCAAACAGCGTGTTTGGGACGGGCGCGCCGATCGTCGGGCCACCGGGGACGGCAATCGTTGCGTTCCCGGGCCGGGCGGGAGCGGGCGCGCCAATGGTAAAGGGCGTGGGCGTCGGCGTCGGAGTTTGAGTTTGCGTCACCGGGTTGTAGCCGGCCCCGCCACTGCCGCCGGCGCATGCGCCCAGCAGCAGGGGGAAAACCACGGTTGCAACGCTGGCGGCGGCGGTTGACGTCTTCATTTCAAACCTCTTGTGAGGCGGCGCACATCGACGAATCAGTATGTCGAACCCCCGCCGAGCCCACTAAAATTCTAGGTCGGTCGCGCACTTGTCAATCAGACAATGCAGACCGGTAATATCTGAATCGGGGTTAAGACTTCCTCAAAAACGGTTGGCAAATAACGAACGGATCGTTGGCGCGGGTGGCCGCCCTATTTGGTCGATGCGCCTGTTGCGCCCAAGTCACCGGTATCGATTGTCGGCGCGCGCATCCGTGGCTGCCGGGAAGAAGGTGTAGGACAGCGTAATTTCGCCCGAACTTCGGTTGTCGCGATCGGCCGCATAGCGTGGATCGACGGTGTAGACGACGGGGAACTCCATCGATTCGCCCGGTTTCAAAGTCTGATTTTTGAAACAGAAACACTCCAGTTTGGAGAAATACGGGCCCGCGGTTTCCGGCAAAACGTTGTAGACCGCTCGCCCCGTCAGGGGTTTGTCACCGGTATTGGTTGCGCGAAAGAAGGCCAATTTCGTTTCGCCCAGGTGGACGGTCTGCCGCGGCTGAACCGGCACGAAAATCCAAGCGAGGGCGCGCACATTGGTGTCGAAGCGCACGACAACCGTCTTGGCGGAGATTTGCGCCGCCGCGGCGTCACGGCGAGTCACGCCGTTGAAGCCGGTCGCCTGACAAAACGCGCGATAGAGCGGCACGGCGGCGAAGGCGGCGCTCACCATGGTCACGAACACCGCGCCACAAATCAGCGCGAGCCGGGTGTTGCGGGTTGTCGCGCTAGTGGGGCGCGGCGACATGTGCGCTCATCTTCGCGATCGAGATGACGAACACCAAGATAACAAAGGCGGCGAGCGCGATGGCGATGGCGATATTGCGCCCGCCGCGCGCCTTGGCCGCTTGCGGGGACTCCAGATTGGGATCGCTCATGTTGATATTCCCGCCAAGGCCGCAAAACGTTCGGCCAACAGGGCGCCGAACAGGCCGAAAAGATACAAAATAGAAAAGGCGAACAGATCGCGGGCGGGTCTGGCCGCCGCTTTAACGTCGTACAGGCCATCGTGCTCGGGCGCCGCGTCGCCGGCGCCGCTGCGCGCCAGCCGAACGGCCAGGGCGACGAAGACCAACCCGCCGAGCGCCGCGACGCCAAAATAGGTCGCGCCTCCCAGACCGGTGAAGGTCGGAGCCAGGGCCGCTAAGGCGAGAACCACGCTATAGGCGAGTATCTGGCGGCGGGTGGAGGCGGGGCCCTTGACCACCGGCATCATCGGTACGCCGGCGTTGGCGTAGTCGGCGCTGGTGTACAGCGAAAGCGCCCAAAAATGCGGCGGGGTCCACAGAAAGATGATCGCCACCAGCAGCCAAGCGTTGAACGGCGCCGCTCCGCTCGCCGCCGCCCAGCCTACGACGGGCGGAAGAGCGCCGGCGAGGCCGCCCAGAACGATGTTCTGCGGCGTGCGACGCTTCAGCCACATGGTGTAGACGACGGCGTAAAAGACGATCGTGAAGCCGAGTAGGCCGGCGGCCAACCAGTTGATCGCCAATCCCATGATTCCGACGGAAAACAACGACAGCGTGATGCCGAGCGCCAAGGCATCCGCCGCCTGCACGGCGCCGGCCGGTACGGGCCGACCACGCGTGCGGCGCATCAGAAGATCGATGTCGGCGTCATAAGCCATGTTCAAAGCGGCCGATCCTCCGGCACCCAGCGCGATGCACAGCACCGCGACGGCGCCCAGCACCGGATCCATCGGCGTGCGGGCGCACATCAAGCCGGTAAAGGCGGTGAACACCACCAGCGACATCACCCGCGGCTTGAGAAGCCGCACATAGTCCTGCCACCGGGCCACGGCGGGCGCGGGAAGGGCGATGGCGGGGGCAGGCTCTGTCATGACAATTCCAACGCTCGGTTAACGAGCGGCGAAGGGCCTCTCTTCCCCTCTGGGGGAAGCGACTCGGCGAAGCCGAGCGGTAGGGGGATCTTTCGGCGCCTGAGACGGCACGGAGAGCGGCCCCCTTCCCCGCCTTCGGCGGGACTTCCCCCAGGGGGAGAAGAGAAGCGAGATGTTCGGCTCGACGATTAAGCCGTGACGTGAAAAGCGTATCGGTCAGTGGCTGTCGGCGTGCTCGATTACCGGCAGTTCGTTGAAGTTATGGAACGGTGGCGGCGAGGGCAGGGTCCACTCCAAGGTCGTCGCGCCTTCGCCCCACGGGTTGGCGCGCGCCGGCCGACGACGCACGGCCGCCTCCACCAAGACGATAAGGAAGACAATCAGGCCGACAAACGTGATGGCGTAACCAATCGAGGAGAGATGATTCCAATAGCTGAACTCCACCGGATAGTCGACGCTGCGGCGTGGCATGCCCTGCAGCCCCAGCATGTGCTGCGGGAAGAATATGATGTTGACGCCGACGAAGGTAATCCAGAAATGGATCGCGCCGAGCATCTCGTTATAACGCACGCCCCACATTTTTTCGAACCAATAGTAGAAACCCGCGAAGATCGCAAACACCGCCCCGAGGCTCAAAACATAGTGGAAATGCGCCACCACGTAATACGTGTCGTGCAGGGCGTAGTCGATGCCAGCGTTGGCCAGCACCACGCCGGTGACCCCGCCGACGGTGAACAAAAAGATGAATCCGATGGCCCATAACATCGGTGTTTTGAACTCGATCGAGCCACCCCACATGGTGGCGATCCAGGAAAATACCTTAACCCCGGTCGGTACAGCAATCACCATGGTGGCGGCGACGAAATAAGCCTGTAGATTCACCGGCATGCCGACGGTGAACATGTGGTGGGCCCAAACGATGAAGCCCAAAAAGCCGATGGCCACCATGGCGTAGGCCATGGCCAGATAGCCAAAGACCGGTTTTTTCGAAAACGTCGAGACGATATGGCTGATCATGCCGAAGCCCGGCAGGATCAAGATGTAGACCTCCGGGTGGCCAAAAAACCAAAACAGGTGCTGGAACATCACCGGGTCGCCACCGCCGGCGGCGTCGAAGAAGTGCGTACCGAAATTGCGGTCGGTCAACAACATGGTTATGGCGCCCGCCAGAACCGGCAGGGAGAGCAAGAGCAGAAACACCGTCACCAAAATCGACCACACGAACAAGGGCATGCGGTGCATCGTCATCCCCGGCGCCCGCATGTTGAAGATGGTGGTGATGAAGTTGATGGCCCCTAGGATCGAACTGGCCCCGGCCAGATGGATCGACAGAATGGCGAAATCCATGGCCGGACCGATGTGTCCGCTGGTGGATAGGGGTGGATATAGGGTCCAGCCGCCGCCAAAGCCTTTCCCGGGCCCGCCGTCCACCGTCATTGACGTCAAGAGCAGACCGAACGAGGCCACGAGCAGCCAGAAGCTGACGTTATTCATCCGCGGAAAGGCCATGTCGGGCGCACCGATCATCAACGGCACGAACCAGTTGCCAAATCCGCCGATCATCGCCGGCATAACCATGAAGAAGATCATGATCAGCGCGTGGCCCGTTACGACAACGTAGTAGCCGTGCTTGGAGCCTTCGATAACCCCCAGTTGGTCCAGCCAAGATCCCTTGACGAACAGTTGCAAACCCGGCTCGGCCAGTTCCCAACGGATCAGACCGGAAAAAACCGCACCGATGATCCCGGCGAAAATAGCGAAGATGATATAAAGGGTGCCGATATCCTTATGGTTCGTCGACAGGAACCAGCGGGTGAAAAACCCCGGCGTTCCGTCGTGTCCGCCATAGCCGTGCGCCTGCTCAGGGTTGGCCGCATAGCCGTGGGTGTCTGCGATGTTCGCCATCTTTGCTTACTCGTCCTCAAACAACGCGCTTAGTGAACCGCGGCCGGCGCCGTTGCGCCGGCGGCGGTGGGAACGGTGGTCGTCGCCGCGGTAGCGACGGTCACCGGCTTGGCCTTGGGCGCCTTGCTCGCCACCCAGGCGTCGAACTCGGCCTGGGAAACGACGTGTACCTCGATGGGCATATAGCTGTGGTTCATACCGCACAGCTGATCGCATTGGCCGTAGAACACGCCGGTTTTCGTCGCCTTAAACCATGTTTCGTTGAGCCGCCCCGGCACGGCGTCGATCTTGATGCCAAACCCGGGGACCGAAAAGTCATGGATCACATCCTCGGCGGTGACCAGCACCCGCACCACCTTACCCACCGGAGCATACATCGGCGCGTTAGCGGCCAATTGGTAAGGAACGCCTTTGGTCTTCGCGTCGGCCTCGGTCATCAGCGTTGAGGTGTAAGCACTGATTTTCTGGTCGGGATATTCATAATCCCAATTCCACTGGCGACCCACGACCTTCACCGTCAAATCGGGTTTTGGCATGTCGTGTTCTTCAAACAACAACCGAAAAGAAAAAATCGCGATCACCGCCAAGATCACCACGGGGATCACCGTCCAGGCAATTTCGATCGGCGTATTGTGACTCCAGCGCGCCGGCGTCGGATTGGCTTTGGCGTTAAAGCGCACCACCACGATCACCAACAGCGCCAGCACGAAAAGGGCGATGAAGCTGATCAGAGGTAACAGCAACCAGTCGTGAAACCAGATTTGGTGTTCGCGAATCTCGGTGGCGCCAGACTGCAAACCCCACGCGCCGTCGGTTGGTCGGCCGAGCGTTTCGGCAAGCGCGCCGGTGGCGACGACCACGCTTAACATCGCCGACGCCACACCCGCCGCCAGCGGCCTAAAACCAGAAATCCCAGACGTCATGTGCCTCTCAGCCCGTTCCATCGTCCGGCGGGGCGCTCGAAGGTATCGAAGCCACGCGGTCGACGCTGCAAAACCCGAAAAGGGCGAATGACCGCTACACCGCCGCCACGCCCAGCGGCGCGCCCGACCTTTTCCTGCGCGGTGCATACGCGGATCAGGCCCGAATGCCAAGGTGGTTGCGGACGCGATCTTACGACCCACATCATATTGGTCTTGCGATCCGTCTGGCTTAAGTTCTCCCTGCCCTCTAAGGGGGGAGGGGCTAGGCAAAGCGGGTCGAAGTCCAGGGTGGGGGAGTGCGATGACGCCCGACACAGTCATCGCGCTTCCGGTCGCTTCCTATCCGCGCGCGCTTGGCGCCAATCCTACCCTCCCCGCTATGCGGAGGCAGAAACCCTACCGAAAGTCGCCGTCATGAACGCTCCTGTATCCGCCCCCTCCATCCTCGAGGCCTCCGGCGTTGATCGTGAAGTCGCCGCAACGCTGCTGGGTGATGCTCTGCGTGGAGCTGACGACGGAGAGATTTTCGCGGAACGTTCCGAGAGTGAAGCCTTCGTGTTTGACGACGGTCGCCTGAAGTCCGCCAGCTATGACGCCACCGAGGGGTTTGGCTTGCGTGTGGTGGCGGGAGAAACGGCCGGCTATGCCCATTCGAGCGAGATATCCGAGGCGGCGATCGCTCGCGCCGCCACCTCCGCCGCCTTGGCCAAGCGCGGTCATGCCGGCGTGACTGCGGAAGGCCCGCGCGCCACCAACGCCAAGCTATACGGCGACGACGACCCGCTCACTTCGCCCGGATTTGGCGACAAGGTCGCCCTGCTGCAGGAGATCGACGCCTTCGCCCGAGCGCGCGACCCGCGCGTCGCCCAAGTCATGGCTTCGCTCGCCGGCGAGCGTCGAGTCGTGG
>JANXWN010000293.1 GCA_025351125.1 Caulobacteraceae bacterium
GACAACAGGTCCCCGCACGAGGCGCCGAACGGCCGCGTCAACACATAGGCCATCCAAAACGCCCACACCGCATTTAGCTTGAGGAAGAAATGAGCGAACGTGATGGCGGCGATAATGCCGGCAAAGATGAGAGCCGAGAGCGTGTAGCCAAGCTTGAAACCCTCCGCCACCAGATCGCCGGCCGCCGTTCCCAATGCGAAGGTGAATAAGATTGCCGTCCAATAAAACAGTTCACGCCGGGTGGTGACGATGGTGTGAATCGACAGGGTCTTCTCGCTCACATACCAGCCGACAAACGTCGCGATCAGGGCCGCACTGAACACACCCGTCGTGGTGGTGAGGGGAACCGCGAAGTTATCCGACAGATTGTCGGTGATGAGGGTGCCAAAAATGCTCAAGAGTACCACGGCGATCCAGTAGATCGACGGAATGTAACGCTTCAACGCGATCTGCACGACCAAGGCCACGGCGAGCAGTCCGCCCATGATCAAGGAGGTATTGGTCAAACCCAATTTGAGATTGAAATTAATAAAATCCGCCGCCGTCTCGCCGACGGTCGTGGCCATGATCTTGATGATCCAGAAGAAAAGAGTGACTTCAGGAACCTTATTGAGCCTCTGCAGTGACGTCATGATGCAGGTCGTTTTCAGTTTGAGTGGGGTGATCGAGGCATCGCATGAACAGCTCTCGTTCACGCTACTCAGGCGTGGTTCATATCGACCCTCTATAAGCTGCCTAAAGCGGCGGTTTTACCCACCGCCTACTTTTTCACCCAACGCGATTTGGGCGGAACGGTTCCGTACACGGCGTCATTTGGAGATCATCATGAAAACCATACTTTTTGCTTCGCTAGCGCTGATCGGAGCGCCGCTTTTGGCCACCGCGAAGGCCCCCGCCCCGAAAATTTCCGAAACGACGGCCCGCGCCACCGCCCTTTCCATGGTCAAGGGTGGAACGGTCAAGGCCGGTGAACTCGAAACTGAGCACGGACGCCTGATCTACAGCTTCGACATTGCGCAATCGGGCCGGACCGGCATCGAGGAAGTGCAAATCAGCGCCCTCACCGGTAAGCTCGTCTTGCGTCACCACGAAACCCCCGCAAAAGAAGCGGTCGAGGCGACGGCGGACGCCGCCGCGGCGGCTAAACCTCGGTAACACCAAAGATCGCGCGGCGGGCGCCCCCTTCGTCACGCGCGAGAGAGCGCGCGCCACTTCCCCTAGAGGGGGCAGTGAAAAATTCAGGACGCGCTTCTCTTCCCCTTTCGGGGGAAGCGACTCGGCGTCAGCCGAGCGGTAGGGGGAGCCGCCACACCAAAGACCGCGCGGCGGCCCCCCCCTTCGTCTCGCGCAAGAGGGCGCGATTCACTTCCGCCAGAGGGGAAGAGAATGATTTAGAACTCGCCTCTCTAGCGAAAAGACAATCCCGCGAAGTCACCGGAATTGCGCCAAGCGTCTATATACTGAAAATAAGCGCTTGCGCCGGCGGGGTAGCCGACATTCAGCGCCGCGGCGGCGCCGGGCTGATGGCCTTCATTGTTGTAATAGCCCGGCGTACAGTCGGGCGAGCCGAGCATCCGGCCCATGCCGGTCAGCAACATGGCGACCCAGTTTTCCTGGGCCTCTTGGGTGACTTCGATCTCGTGATAACCGCGCTCTTGCGCATGCTTGACGGTCGAGGCGATGGTCTGCCCAGCCTCGCTCAGGTTGTGCGGGACGTTGGAAATCAGGTTGGCGCCTTGCGTCGGTTGCACAAAAAAGGCGTTGGGAAAGCTGTGGACGTGAATGCCGTGGAGGCTGCGCATGCCATCCGCCCACGCCTGCGATAGGGTGAGACCGTCGCGGCCGGTAACATCAAAACCGGCGCGGCGGGTGTATTCGGTTCCGACCTCAAAGCCGGAGGCATAGACAATGCAGTCGACCTCGTATTCAACGCCGGCGACGATAAATCCCTTTGTCGTGATAGCCTCGACACCCTTGCCGTCGGTGTCGATCAGTCGTGTGCCAGGTGTATTGAAGGCCTGCAGAAAAGAGTCGTGAAAGCACGGCCGTTTGCATAGCTGGCGATACCAAGCCTTGAGATTTTGCGCGGTCTCGTGATCGGATACGACAGCGTCGACGCGAGCCCGGATCTCGTTCATTTTTTCGAAATCCGAATCCTCGTAAGCGGCCAACATATTATCCGCCGTCATCTTTTCGCGCGGCAATTGCATCACCTTGGCACGAATTCGGCGGGACAGGTCGGTCCAGCCGTCCTGCACCCAATCCTCTTGCGCGCCGCCGCCCGATTGATTGTCGGTGAAGTTTTCCAGCCAACGTTTTTGCCAACCGGGCCCCGCGATATCGGCGAACCAATCGGGGTCGATCGGTTTGTTGGCGCGAACGTCGACAGACGAGGGAGTGCGTTGCACCACCAAGAGTTCGCGGCACGCGCGCGCCAAGTGAGGTACGCACTGCACCGCCGTGGCGCCGGTGCCGATGATCGCCACGCGTTTGTCGGCCAGTTTATCCAACGCGCCGCCGCCCGGGTCACCACCGGTATAATCATAGTCCCAGCGGCTGGTGTGGAAGGCGTGGCCCAGAAAGGTCTCGATACCGGGAATGCCCGGTAATTTGGGCACGTGCAGAGGACCTGTTCCGAGGCCGATAAAGTCCGCCGTGAAGCTATCGCCGCGATTTGTGCCAACCATCCAGACCGATCGCGCCTCGTCCCATGTCAGGCTCGTGACTTCCGTGTGGAACAGGGCGTTGGCATATAGACCGTATTGCTCGCCGATGCGCCGGCATTGCGCCAGGATTTCCGGAGCGTGCGCGTATTTTTCGCTCGGCCGATGGCCGG
>JANXWN010000331.1 GCA_025351125.1 Caulobacteraceae bacterium
AGATCGCTGGGGTTGGTCGCCGGTTGCGCCGCCCTGGCCGTCAGCGGGCGCGACATGCAGGCATAGCGCGCCTCGTCAGCCACGTGATCTTCGCCGGCGGTGTCCAAATCTTCAGGTCGCGCCGGATCGTGCTGCATCACCGGAACTGTGCGGATGAAATCGCGGCAGGTGTCGAACACCACCAACATCGCGCCGTCATCGTCGCCCTTGATCCGAGCGCGCATCTGATCCCAACCGCTGAGCGCGCCCAAGGTGGCGATGCGCTTGTTATCGGCGGGACGCCACCGACCGCAGATCGGGGCCATCATCTCGTGGATCGATGGACCGCCGTTGACCGCGAAGATCGACGGATCGGCCACGCCGTAAGCGATATCGTCAACCCCGTCGCGCTGCTTGATGCCCGCCGCGACATCGGCGGCGGTCATCTTCAATCCTTCGTTGGGCGTGCCGGTGGAGCCATACCACTCGCGATACCGAACCATAGCGCCGCGTGGGATACTGAGCCCACCGGCGTGGTGTGTGTCGCTAGCAATGGCCCACCATCCGACGCTAAAAGGCCGAGACGAGCCCCAATCGAGGGACCGGAATCGAGTCCAAAACGGCGGGATCGCGAACGGTTTACAAACATTGCGGGCCGCACTCCACTTATCGAAAAACGCGCCCTCGATGATATCCCAATCGCCTTCGAGCCAAGCGCGGACCAATTCGGCCGAGCCAGATTGAGCGAGGCGAGCGACATACATCGGGTCGCGCGACAGTAATTTTGGATTGTCGGTCAGGCGGGCGGGAATGAACATCCGATCCAGGCTGACCGACGAATCGTCGAAAGGATTGCGATAGGCTTCGGAAATGATCGTCAACGGACCGGCGTCGATATAACGGGCTTTCACCCAGTTGTGGCCGGCCCCGCCGGGATTGCAGGTGGCGCGAAAACCGCAGGGTACGCCGTGAGCGCTACGGATCGTGGCTTTCAGTTTATCGACCAAGCGGGGATCGCCGAACTGGGTCAACTCCTCCACATACACCCGACTGTAATCATGGCCTTGATAGGCGTCGGCATGGCTGTCGTGATCGAGGTGGCGAAACGACAGCCGCGCGCCGTTGGGCCAATTGAAGCGCGATTTCTGTTCAGCCCACACCGCGCCGGCGGGACCGAAAATCTGCCGCGCCCGCGCTACGGTCGGCTCTAACGCCACGCGGGTTCTACGAACCAGCAGGCCGCGCGCCGCCGCGCCATATTTTTCGGTGTGCAAGGCGAAATCGCCTAACGCGGCGTCGGTCTTGCCTCCCCCGCGGGCGCCGCCGTAGACGACTTCGAACACGGCGCTATTGACGAAGGTGGTTTGCGGGCCCGGCTGGGGCTTCCACCCTAGTTCCGTTTCGCCGGGATCATCGTCAGTTTTCATATTGCAACATATACTCGCCCGGGTGTCAAGCGAAAATCGCCTGGGTTCGCCATGTCGGATAGCGGAAGGATTTTAGGAGGACGAGACGACCAAAACGGCCATCGGAACGGAAAAATCAAACGTTATGTCATAGAAAAGCTAGGTTATGAATACGGCCCCGCGCACTCTCGCGAACGCCCTTGGGCCGCAAAACAAGAGGATATCTAAAAAAGGGGGGCGGGACTGGTCTTGAAACTTCAATCTCTGATATTGCGTATTGCAACATTATTTCAGCCGGGTGTCAAGCCCCCAGGCCGCCCGCGCGGTTTCGATCCTCGCCAGCTTAGCCTCGAACGCGGTCCAATCGTCGTGCGCGGCGATCGGCGCCCACAGCGCTTCAATCTGATCGTACAACAATTCCTCCGGCTCTGGCGCGGCGAAGTAGTCGAGCGCCAATCGCGCCGGCCGGTCACACGCGTGGCCCGCCAAATGGCGTCGGAAATCGATGAACGCCTCGCCTTTGTAGAACGCCGCTCTCGCGCCGCTCATGGCCCGCTTTTCGGACGCCGCGCCGCCGAACCAGTCGAAGAAAAAAGGCTCCCACCGCACCGCTTCGCCCGCCTCGGCCAGGGCCCCGAAGGCGGCGTTGGCCAGCGCCGCGTCGTCCTCTTCACCGCCCGAAACCACGCCCAATCGCTCTACCATCGCCGTGGCTAGCGCCCGGCGATAGGCGGCCGCGAAACCATTGAGCGCGTCGGCCAACGGCTGTTGCGCGCTGACCAAGCTTAAGGCGCCGGCCAGCTGGCGCAGGTTCCAAAATACCGCCTCCGGCTGACGCCCGAAACTGTAGAGGCCGTGTTGATCGAAATAGGCGGCGACGAAGCCAGGATCATTTTTGGGCAGGAACCGATACGGACCGTAGTCGAAACTCTCTGCGGTTATGTTCATGTTGTCGGTGTTGAGCACGCCGTGCACGAAACCCGCCGCCATCCAGCGCGCGGTCAACCGCGCCGACCGCTCGACCACGGCCGCCAAAACGGCGACCGCCCGATCGGACGCGGCGATCAGATCGGGATAATAGGTCTCGACCACATGATCGATGAGAACAGCGATCAGATCGGGTCGATCAACCGCCGCATGCCGTTGAAACGTGCCGAAACGGATGTGACTGTGCGACAGACGGGTCATGACGGCGCCGCGCGTCGGGCTGGGCTCGTCACTGCGTTGCAGGTGTTCGCCGGTTTCGATCAGAGAAAAGGTGCGCGACGTCGGCACGCGAAGCGCTTCCAACATGGCGGTGGCCAGAACCTCGCGCACGCCACCTTTCAGCGTCAAACGCCCGTCCGCCGTGCGCGACCACGGGGTTTGACCCGAGCCCTTGGTGCCCAAATCAAGCAAGCGGTCGGTCTCGACCTCCCTCAGCTGCGCGAACAAGAAGCCACGCCCGTCGCCCAAATCCGGGTTGTAAACGCGAAATTGATGGCCGTGGTAGCGCATCGCCAGCGGCCGCGGCTGATTGTTGGGAAGGGGTTCGAACCGCGCGAAATGCCCGCGCCATTCCGCGTCGCTCAAGGTTTCCAGCCCGACGCTCGCCGCCGCCCGCGCGTTGCGAAAGCGGATTATCGCCTGCGGAAAATCCGCCGGTTCAACCGCATCGGCAAACTCCGGTCCCAAGGTCATGAAACGCGGGTCGGGACGGTAGAGCGGGCTCACGGGCATTTGCAGCCCATGAACCCTCCCCAGTGTCTGAGCAAGACTATCGAAGCATCAGCTTCGCTCTAGAGCGAATCGGAACGGAATACGGATCGATCCCCCGTCGACCGCTACGCCGTCTTCGGTCTTGGGTTTCATGCGAAACAAACGGCTGAGCCCAAGCGCTGCCTTGGCGAAACCCGCGCCGGTGGGGTTTCCTGAATGATGTTACAAGCGCCTACGGCCCCGGTGGCGGCAACCTGGCAGTCCAATGTCACGAGCCCCGTAATCCAGCCGCGCGCGGCCCGTTCAGGATAGGCGCCGGCGATTTGGCCGGCGTCCGGACGACTGAGCCACGCGGGATTGGTGATCACGTGCGACACAGCCGGCGGCGGCTCGAAAGGTCCCGTCGTATCAGCGCCTCTAATGGAACCGAAGGTCCCGGACGGGCTTGTCGTCGGCGTTTGCGGCGTCAAGATTGCCACGGTCCGCGGCGAGACCATCGAAGGGGCGTGCGCGGTGGTCGGCGGCGTTCGGAGCGGCGTGGTGGGCGGGAGTGGTTGTTTGGGCGGAACATTGAAGCGTTGAACAACCATCGGCGGATCCGACGTATCGCTCTGGGGCGAGCTGGTCGGTCGGACGACCGCGGTCAGAACATAGGCCCCGACGACCAGATGGACGGCGATCGACGCGCCGATGGCGATCGATTTGGCATGATCGGGCGTACGGTGCGGCGTGGGCGGCGAGGCGAAAGCGTATGCGGCTTGAAAAATAAGCATGACGATCCTCCTTCTGCAGGCAGTTTGCAGACATGAACGTCACGCGCTAATTGACCTAAGGTCAAGAGACCGCCTTCACCTTAGGTCAAGTGAACGCTGATCATGCTAAATATTTTAATTTTGAACGGCGAAGCGATTACGGCGCGCTGGGTTTGGTCGGCGCGGGACCCGGGGTCGTAATGTACCACTGTACTTTTAGACGGCCATCCGACTGGGTCTTATAAACCGACACGAACGATCCGGTCTGAGAATTGGATTGCCGCGTTGCGGGGTCGATGGCCGTTTCGGTGTAGACGCCCCGGGCCACCGCCATATCGCCCGACTTGGCAATATTGATCTTGTCGCTGGAAAACGTGAAGCTGAACCCCGGCGTGTCGAGGGCCTGCTGGACCGTGGCCTTGATGGCCGCAGCCCCGTCCGCGGCCGGGGCATCGGGAATCATCAGCTTGGCCTTGTCGCCAAAGTGCGCCGCGATCTTGGCCGCGTCGCCGCTTTTCCAATCGGCGTTCCAGTGGACCTCGTCCGCCTTCAGGGCGATAAAGGTCTTGGCGGTCTGCAGCGAGGCGGCGTCGGGCGATGATGCTTGGCCACAGGCCGCAAGAAGCAGCAACGCCAAAGTCGGGGCGGTCGAGCAGACGTTTTTGATCATACGAACCTCTCGGGTTTGGCGGCGCCCACCTTGATGCGGTGACGCCGCCCCACGCCGCCACGATAAGTGATCTACGCTCCGGCGCCTATCGACGTCCAGGCTTTGACGCGCCCGATTGCAGGGCGCCCAAATAGCGGGCACCAATGCGTCGGCTTGAATTTTGCGCGACGCGCGGTCGACAAGCTCGGCCTCCTGCGTGTAAAGGCCGATGGGTCTAGCGTGCCCTTGCGGCGCGCCTAAACGCATGTCTTGAGGATCGTTTTGTTCGATTTGCCGCTAAAACAGGGCCTTTATGACCCGCGTCATGAACATGACGCGTGCGGCGTCGGCTTTGTCGCCAACATAAAAGGTAAAAAATCGCAGGAGGTGGTGGCCTGCGGCCTGGAAATTTTGGTCAATCTAGATCATCGCGGCGCGGTCGGCGCGGACCCCTTGGTGGGCGATGGCGCGGGAATACTGATTCAAATTCCCGACGCCCTGCTGCGGGCTTGGGCGCTGCGGCAAGACCTCGATCTGCCCGCGCCCGGCGATTATGCCGTCGCCATGTGTTTCTTGCCGAGCGACACGGCGACACGCGATACCGCCATTGGCCAGTTCGAACACTTCATTCGCGTCGAAGGACAACAACTGATCGGTTGGCGCGACGTGCCGACGGATACCACCGGATTAGGCGTGGCCGTCCTCGAGCAAATGCCGGTAATCCGCCAAGCGATCGTCGCGCGCGGCGCCGGAACAGTCGATCAAGACGCCTTCGAGCGCAAAATACTGGCGATCCGCAAACAGACGCAAAATCCCTTGGCGGACCTGGCCAAAAAATTCGGCATGCCCAATCTGGCGCGCTTCTACATGCCGTCGTTCTCGTCGCGCACCGTGGTTTACAAAGGGCTGTTGCTAGCCGCCCAGGTCGGCACTTTCTATACAGACTTGGCCGATCCCCTGACCCAATCGGCCCTCGCTTTGGTCCATCAGCGGTTTTCCACCAACACCTTCCCGTCGTGGAAGCTGGCGCACCCGTATCGGTTCATCGCCCACAACGGCGAGATCAATACCGTTCGCGGCAACGTCAATTGGATGAACGCGCGCCGCCGCACCCTCGAATCCGACTTGTTGGGACCCGATCTCGACAAGATGTGGCCGCTGATTCCGCATGGCCAATCGGACACCGCTTCGCTGGACAACGCCCTGGAGCTATTGCTGGCCGGGGGCTACCCGCTCGCACACGCCGTGATGATGTTGATTCCCGAGGCTTGGGCAAGCAATCCGCTGATGGACCCGGCGCGTAAGGCGTTTTACGAATACCACGCCGCCTTAATGGAACCGTGGGACGGTCCCGCCGCCATAGCCTTCACCGACGGACGTCAGATCGGCGCCACGCTGGACCGTAACGGCCTGCGCCCCGCCCGCTTTGTGATCACCGACCAGGACCATGTGATCATGGCCTCGGAAGTGGGCGTGCTCGATGTTCCCGAGGAACGCATTGTTCGCAAATGGCGCCTGCAGCCCGGCAAGATGCTGCTCATCGACATGGAGCAGGGGCGAATTATCGAAGACGAGGAGATCAAACGCACCCTCGCCGACGCCCAACCCTATGCGGAGTGGCTGGCCCGCACCCAATTCAAACTGGAGGATTTGCCCGAACCACCGCTGTGGGAGCCGGCGCGAGCGCCCGATCCGGCCGACTTGCTCGATCG
>JANXWN010000360.1 GCA_025351125.1 Caulobacteraceae bacterium
GCGTTAATGCCGCACCGACCGCGATGGGAGGCGAACCGCCGACGATCGCGTTGGCCCCCAACATGCCTTTGGACATATCGGCGATATGCATCGAACCGCCCTTGCCGCCGCACAACCCTCCTGCCTTGCCCATGATTTCCAGCATCATGCCTTCGACGTCGCAGCCTTTGGCGATGCAGTGGCCGTGGCCGCGATGGGTCGAACCGATCCAATCTTGGTCGTCAAGGTCGAAACACACCCCAACGCCGGACGCCTCCTGCCCCAGATAAACATGGGCGAATCCCGGGATATTGCCGAGGGAAAATTCCTTCTCCACACGCTCCTCGAACGCGCGAATGGTGAACATGCTGCGGTAAGCGCGCTTCAGATCATCGCGGCTAAGCTGCATCGTTGGCTCCCTCTCGAAGAACAGTCGGTCGGGCGGCGACCGCGGCGCCGACGTATCAGGCCAGGACAAGGGCTGCAAATCCGCACCGCCTGGTCCAACAGGCGCGGCGTCTCACGCCTCCAGCGCGGCCGTCCCCCTCCAAGCGAGGGGGACGGCTGGGCTGCTAGAACTTCGCCTGGAGCTCAGCGAACACCGTGCGCGGATCGCCCCAACCCTGGAAGAACACCACCGGCAAAGAATTGCTGCGATAAATTTGGTTGGCGATGTTTTTGGCCGAAACAGTCAACTTGTACTGCTTCCAGCTATAGGAAGCCGAAGCGTCGAGCAGGCCGAACGACGGCTGATAGTCGCCCAGACCGGCCAGCGTTGTAAACAGGTATTTGTCGGTCCATTTGTAGCCAACGTTCAGGTCGAGTTTTCCTGGCCCGACATCCACGGCGTAGTCCCCGCCAATCCGGAAATTATACTTGCCGACACGCTCCAGGGGCGTTCCGGTCAGGTCGGATATCGTGCCCGGGGCTCCGGCCGTGCCGCCCGATCCGATCGGCGCTTCCACACCAGGAATCTTGCCGTTGGTGATCTTGGCGTCCTGGATCCCGCCGGTGGCCATCAGGGTGAAGCCGTGCAGTGGCTCTGGGCGCACGGTCAGTTCGAATTCGGCGCCTTTAATCTCCACCTTAGGGATGTTCACGATATAGGTATTGGTTCCGGGGCCGTCACCCGGCGTGCTCACGACCTGACTGGCTTGGTGGTTACTGTCGAGGTTGTAAAACCCGTCGATGTTGAAAACTACCTGACCGTTCAGGAAGGTGTTTTTTGAACCGATTTCGTAGGAGATATCAGTCTCCGGATCAAAAGCGGAATAGTTCGCGCCGGGAGAATAGTTGCTGTTCCCAACACGGGACTCCGAGAGGGTGCCGCGCGGCGAGAAACCGCCGGAACGGAAGCCCTGAGACCGACTCGCATAGAGCAAATTCTGGTCGGTCAGCTTATAATCGAGCGAGAAGCGCGTGATCACCTTGCGCCAGGACTTGGACGCCGTGAAGGCGCCGTTGGGCGTGCTCGTGCCGACCGGGAAAATAATGTTGAAAGCGTTATGGAAGGTGGTCGACTCGTCAATGTACCTAAGGCCGCCGGACAACCGAAGCCGATCGGTGATGCTGAAATCCAGGTTGCCGAAGAACGAAAGACTATGATTGCGCTCGCCGGAAATCTGGTTGGTGATCGGATCGTCGACCGGAACGCCCGGAACGCTGGTGCGTGTCAGCTGCAAAGCTTCGATCTTGTGGTGGAAGTAGTAGACGCCGACCATGGCTTTGGCGCGCGAGCCGAAGTCGTGGCTGAATCGCGCCTCCTCCGAGAATTGCTCGTATTTCTGCGGTCGCGAGGTGTGCAGAAAACCCAGGATCGGGTTTGGCAGAACCGAGCAGGTGCGCCCACCTAGAGTAGAAACCCCGCAACTGCCGTCAAAGTCTTGTTCGGCGTCGTCGTTCTGATTGATGTAGGCGGTGATCGAGACAAATTGGCCGATCGGCGAATTGTAGGTGAGGTTCGCGGAATAGCGCTGCTGGGTCAGCAGGTTACGGTCCGGGAAGTCATTGGCCACTTGCCAGGGTCCCAGTGGAACCGTCACGCCTGGGATATAAGGCGATCCATATTGGTTATAAGCTAGGCCCGGGATCACCGCGCTCAGAAAAGAGTAGACTTTTGCCGACAAGGGATCGCCCAGCGCGACCGGCGTGCCCTCGCCATCTTGGTGCGTAAAATCGGCCGTCGCCAAAAGATGGACCTGCGGTGTCAGGTTCCAATCGAACGCCACCGTGCCGGTCGAGAGTTCATCGCGCCCGTAATGCGTGTTGCCGGTGTACAAATTGTT
>JANXWN010000364.1 GCA_025351125.1 Caulobacteraceae bacterium
GGTGACAGCGCCGACCGGGACCTCGACGGCATAACACGGCCGATCGGACGCGGCGTCACCCGGCCTTGCTCCAAGCCACAATGCGATCCGCGCCGGCAGCGCGGCATCGGAAAGCTCACATTCCCACACCACTTTGACCCGCCAGCCGGCCGCTTCCAAGGCGATGCGCGCGGCGACATCCCGCGCGCGGTTGCGTCTGACCTTTTCAAGCCAATAATCGCGATGGGTCTTAGGGACGCGGGCGCCACGCTTGCAGGCATGGCCGTGCCAAAAACAGCCGTGCACGAAGATCGCCAGCCGCCGTCCCGCCAAAACGATATCCGGCTTGCCCGGTAGGTCGGCGCGGTTAAGCCGGTAACGCCCGCCGAGACGCCACACCATACGGCGCACCGCCAGTTCCGGGGCGGTGCCGCGCGCCTTGACGCGGCGCATTACCGCCGCGCGCTTGTCGATCGAAAAAACGTCGTTCAAAGGCCTTCGAACAGCACCGTCGAGAGATAACGTTCGGCAAAGCTGGGGATGATCGTCACGATGATCTTGCCGGCCATCTCCGGCCGCGCCGCCACGTCGAAGGCGGCGGTCAGCGCCGCGCCGGAAGATATACCGACCGGAATGCCCTCCTCGCGCGCGCACCGCCGCGCCATCGCGACCGCGTCGTCGTTCGAAACCTGAATCACCTCGTCCATAATGCCGCGATCGAGGTTGGCGGGCACAAAGCCGGCGCCGATGCCTTGGATCTTGTGCGGGCCGGGCGCACCGCCGGACAAAACCGGCGAGGCGGACGGTTCGACCGCGACCATCCGCACCGACGGCTTGCGGGCTTTCAGCACTTGTCCGACGCCGGTTATCGTGCCGGCGGTGCCGACGCCGGAAATCACCACATCCACGCCCCCGGCCGTATCGTTCCAGATTTCCTCGGCGGTGGTTACCTTATGGATCGCGGGGTTGGACGGGTTCTCGAACTGTTGCGGCATGACCGCGCCGGGAATTTCATCGACAAGCTCGCGTGCGCGGGCCATGGCGCCGACCATGCCCTTTTCCGCGGGCGTAAGTTCTAGCCGAGCGCCCAGAATGAGCAGCATTTTGCGCCGTTCCATCGACATGCTTTCGGGCATGACCAGGATCAGCTTCAGGCCCTTAGCGGCGGCCACGAACGCCAGGGCGATGCCGGTATTACCGCTGGTCGGTTCGACAATGGTGGTGCCGGCTTTAATCAGACCCTGGGCTTCCAGCGCCTCGATCATTGAAACGCCGATGCGATCCTTCACCGAACCGAGAGGATTAAAGAATTCCAGCTTCGCGAGCACGATACCCTGGGGCTTCAGCGCCGCGGTCAGGCGCGGCAACCGGACCAGCGGCGTATCACCGATGGTGTCTATGATGGACTCGTAGATCTTGCCGCGACCCTTGCGGGCGTGGCGACGGGCGTCATAAGGCTGGGCGATGGTCATCGGGAGCTCACTTGTGCAAAAACGTGGAGAGCGATGGATGACTTTAGGCCCCCCTGTCGGTTTTTTGAAATCCAAACTATCTTGAACGCTCGACAGAGTTTTTCAGGGCTTTAAGGATCGCGACGAGGGCGCTCGCCGTCTGACCTACGCGGTCCGCAGCCCCTCGTTTGCCTACGCTTAGAGTGGCTCACGTTCGCGGCAAACGAACGTGAGCCCTCTTCAGCGCGGCGGGTCACGCCACGCTTGCTCGCGTTCCGCCCGTGCTAGGCGGCCGAGCGGACGGCTTTTTCTGTCGCCACCTGATCGGCGGTATAGACCGGCGCGTTCGGGTCGAATTTCGACCAACCGGACGCGCGATAAGCGGCGCCGCGCGTGGTGGCGTCGACGGCATGGCAGCGCTTCAGCGTCGCTTCGGCGCGGTCGTATAACGCGTCGTCGACCTTGGCGCTGACCAGCGAACCACCTCGGCGAACACCTTCGGAGTAAACATGGGCGTCGGCTTCGTTGAGGCCCGCGTGGGTCAGTGAACCCACCAGACCACCCGTCGCGCCGCCGGCCGCGGCCCCGGCAATCGCGCCGACGACGGTCGAAACCAGCCATCCAGCGGCCACGACCGGCCCTAGGCCCGGGATGGCCAGGACGCCGAGACCGGCGAGCAAACCCGCTCCGCCGCCAATCGCGGTCCCGACAGACGCACCTTTCCGCACCTCGTCCTTGTCCGCCCCGTGAGGCCCATGATGGTCGTGGGCGCCTTCAGCATTGCTTGCAACAATACTGATGTCGGAATGCGGAACACCCATAGTCTCAAGTTCGGCGACGGCCGATTTGGCATCGTCGTAATTATCAAATAGGCTCGTAACGGTTTTCACAGCGAATTACTCCAAGGTTGTATTTAATTGGTGACGACATTGCCTTTGAAATCGAGCGAAACGTTAACGGTCTGGCCGCCCTTCATCGCCTTGCCGTGCCATACGCCATCGGCATCTCGCATGAGCCCGGTCACGTTGCTGTAGCCGGAGTTCTCAATGTGGCCCTTCGCTTGGCCTTCGGTGAAGGAATTCGCGCCCGCCTTAAGCGGCCCGGAGTTCTCCGGGTGCGGCGCTTTCACCGCCATATTCCCGCCTGCGGCGGGGTCGGCTTGCGGCGCGGCCGTCGAAGCGTTCTCCATTGGGGCGGCGGCGGCCGGGGGAGCCGCGTCCGCCGCCGCGGCGTCGGCGGCTTTGGGGGCGTCCGTTTTCGAACAGGCGGCAAGGGAAAGGGCCGTGGCCACGGCAAGGGCTATGCGCATCGAATTCTCCTCAAGATTTTGGGCCTCTGGGACCCCAGGATGGATGCACAACGTCAGCCCAAGCAGATTGTTCCCGCTCCTTCGAAGCGGCCGCCTGGCTAGATGTGACGGTCGTCCAAGGTTTGGCGCTATCCAGGCCACCGCCAAAATTTAGCGCTTTAAGATCCTTGGGTGATCAGGCTATGGGCCACAGCCGCCGCGCGGGCGACGGGCATGACCGCCGACGATGCACGATCGTTCACGAAGGCCGCGATATCATCCAGCACGCCGCCGCGATGCCTAAACAAGCCAGACAGCGAGGTCAGCAGACCCACGTGCCCGAGACCGGGAATCAGCCGTGCCGAGACTACGCCGCCGTGATCCCTGACGGCGGCGGCTAGGCCGGTGGTGTTGCGCGGCTTGACCACCGTATCCTTGTCGCCGGCCAACAGGCGCAAGGGCGGGGCCTCACCGTTGGCGTGGTTGAGCGGCTGGGTGTCCGCCAGTCCATCCTCCGGGCCGAATATGGCTTTCAGCTTAGGGTCGGTGAGGGGCAGAATGTCGTAAGGGCCGGCCAATCCAACCACGCCGGCAATGTCGCGGCGGGCCCGCAGGCCGACTGCGCTCAACCAGCGCGGATCAAGGGCGAGCATGGCGACATTATAGGCCCCCGCCGAGTGGCCGATCAGAAACAATCGCCCCGGATCGGCCCCCCATTCGGCGGCGTGGGTCTTGCTGAAAGCTACCGCCCGGGCGCTGTCGCGCAGGAAGTCGGGATAACGAACTTCGGGATAGAGCCGATAGTCGGGAATAACCGTGACGATGCCGCGGGAAGCCAGCGCACGACCGACAAAGCCGTAAAGCCCTTTCTCGCCAGTCTGCCAACTGCCACCGTAGAAAAATACCGCGATCGGCGCGTGCGGCGGCAGCACCTTGGGCGCATAAACATCCAGCCGACCGCGATTACCCTCGGCGTAGGCGACATCATGCTGAATTGTCACCGCGCCCGGCGTCGACAAGTTCAGGAGGGCGACGCCCAGCGACACGAAGATGTTCATAGCCGCGATACGCGCAATCGGTCAAAACGGTTCAGCGGCGGACGATATTTATTCGCGCTTCCGCGTCGACGCCCTGCGTTGCGGGCCGGGGGTCGCCCTAGATTCCGGCTGCCGTTAAGGCGGCCATGAGGTCGGGAACCGCGGTCTTGTAGTCACTGACTAAACCATAGTCGGCGACTTGGAAGATCGGCGCGTCGGCGTCTTTGTTGATGGCCACGATGACCTTGGAGTCTTTCATGCCCGCCAAATGCTGGATAGCCCCGGAAATGCCGATAGCGACATACAGTTGCGGCGCGACCACCTTGCCGGTTTGCCCGACTTGATAGTCGTTGGGCGCGTAGCCGGCGTCGACGGCGGCGCGCGAGGCCCCGACGGCGGCGCCCAGCTTATCGGCCAAAGGTTCGATGACCCGGTGGAACTCCTCAGCCGAGCCCATGGCGCGACCGCCTGAAACGACGATTTTGGCGCCCGCCAGTTCCGGGCGATCCGACTTGACGATCTCGTCGGAGACAAAGCGCGACTTGGCCGCTCCGGGCCCGGGGTCGACCGCCTCGACGGACGCCGATCCCTCCTCTTCCGCCGCCTTGAAGGCGGTCGCCCGCACGGTGACAACCTTTTTCGCGTCGCTCGACTTGATCGTTTCCAGCGCATTGCCGGCATAGATCGGGCGGACGAAGGTGTCGGCGTCGACCACTTCGGTGATTTCCGAGATTTGCGCCACGTCCAGCAAGGCGGCGACACGCGGGGTAAAGTTCTTGCCCACCGAGGTCGCCGGCGTCAGAACGGCGTCATAGCCGGACATCAGCGCGACGACGCAAGCCGCCACGGCCTCGCCCACCTGTTTGCCCAACGCATCGCTTTGTGCGGTCAACACCTTGCGCACGCCGGTAATTTTAGCGGCGTGCGCGGCAACCGCGTCGACGCCTTGACCGGCGACCAGGACGTCCACGTCGCCCGAGAGTGCTAGAGCGGCGGTGACGGTCTTGTGGGTATTGTCTTTGAGCGACACATTATCGTGGTCGGCGACGACGAGGACGGCCATCTAGAGCACTCCGGCTTCGGTTTTGAGTTTATTGACTAGTTCGGCGGCGTTTTCGACCGTGACGCCAGCGGTACGCTTGGCCGGTTCGGTGACCTTGACCACCGTCAGATGCGGCGCGCTCAAGCCGCCGAAATCATCGACGGTTTTGAGCGCGATTTCCTTCTTCTTCGCCTTCATAATATTGGGCAAGGAGGCATAGCGCGGTTCGTTCAGGCGAAGATCGGCGGTAACCACGGCGGGCAGGTCCAACTCAAGGGTCTGCAGGCCGCCATCAACCTCGCGCGTCACCCGCACGGCGCTGGCGGTGAGTTCTATTTTTGAGGCGAATGTCGCTTGCGGCCAATCGAGCAGGGCCGACAGCATTTGGCCGACGGCGCTGTTGTCGCCATCGATGGCCTGCTTGCCCATCAGGACCAAGCTGGGACCCTCGGCGAGAGCAACCGCTTTGAGCAATTTGGCCACTTGCAACGGCTCGGGATCGGTGTCGGTCTGGATCAGAATCCCGCGATCAGCCCCCATCGCCAAGGCGGTGCGGATGGTTTCCTGCGCTTGGATCGGACCGATGGAGACAGCGATGATTTCCTCAATCGCGCCTTTTTCCTTCAAGCGCACCGCCTCTTCGACGGCGATTTCACAAAACGGATTCATCGACATTTTGACATTGGCCAAGTCGACGCCCGATTGGTCGGATTTCACGCGCGCCTTGACGTTGTAGTCAATCACTCGTTTGACCGGCACCAGAACTTTCATGGAATCCCCAAACCTCTGTCACGCGCCAAGCGGCGCGGCGTTTCGAATAACGCCTTGGCCGCGCTTTGCAAGTCTCCGTGGCCGCAACGGCGGGCTGGTTCCCGTGACGACCGCGCGATAGAACGCCGCCATGAACACCGCCATCTCCAAGATGAAATACGCCCTGCTGGGGCTGTTCGCCGTCGCGAGCCTAACGGCCGTCGGCTATGAATGGTGGTTCGTCTGGCCGGCCGAAAAATGTGAGGAAAAACAGGCGTGGTGGGATCCCAAGGATCATCAATGCCTGACACCGCTGCCGATCTGGAACTGGACCAAGCGAAAACCGGGGTCCATCCCGCCGGCGAAGCCTTAACGCGTCGCGCCTGGCTTCCACAAAACATCCGCGGCCCCGCGGCTATTGGCGAAACGGGCGGCGACAAACAACAGGTCCGACAAGCGATTGAGATAGCGCAGGGCTTCCTGATGGGCGTGTGGCGCTTCGGCTTGCGCAAAAGCGACGGCGGCGCGTTCGGCGCGGCGGCAAACGGTGCGGGCGTGATGCAAGGCTGCCGACGCCGCTGATCCGCCCGGCAGCACGAAGGACGTCAGCGCGGATAACGATCCGTTCAAATCGTCAATCTCGGCTTCTAAACGGGTAACTTGCCTTGCCACAATGCGCAGGGCTGTTTGCCCCGCCTCCGGCGTCGCCAGATCGGCGCCCAGATCGAACAGGTCGTTCTGAATACGCGCCAAAATAGCGTCGAGCGACGCATCCCCCGCAGTTTGCAGTCGCGCAAGGCCCACGACCGCGTTCAACTCGTCGACCTCACCATAGGCGCCGACCCGCCCGCCCGCCTTGCTGACCGTTTCGCCGGTGACCAGCCGGGTGGTGCCCCGGTCTCCGGCGCGCGTGTATATCTTATTGAGAACAACCATCGTCGCCTCACCCGTGACCGTGGCCACGCCATACAGCGGCGCCGACCAGCACCAGAATGGCCACGAACTGCAGAGCGACGCGCAACCGCATCAACTTATTGGAATGGGATCGTGCGTAATCGCCGCCGCGAAACAGACTGTAAATGCCGAACCCCAAAGTGATCGCCACGGCGGCGAGGCAAAGGGGGATCAGCCAATCGAAGATATCGCGCATGACCTTCACCCTAGCGCCTTATGGCGCTTTTTCAAACGCGCCGATCACGCGTCGGCTCTAAAATCCTGCCGATTTAAGATTGCAGCCCGTCGGCTCGCGCCTCCGCGCTCTGGCGGATAGCGTTTGCCGGCGCTACTGATAGATAGCGCGACCACAGTCTTGGGAACCTCACCGATGATCACCGTCCACCATCTCAACAACTCGCGCTCGCA
>JANXWN010000371.1 GCA_025351125.1 Caulobacteraceae bacterium
CCGCCCATCGCCTCGCCTATGCCTCCGAAGCCGGCGCGGTCGGAATAAGGGCCGGTCTGGCCGTAGCCGGAGATGCGCACGATGATCAGGCCGGGGGTTTGCGCGTGTAGAGCGGCGGGGCTCATGCCCCATTTTTCCAATGTGCCGGGGCGGAAGTTCTCGATCAAAATGTCGGCCGTGGCAATCAGCTTGCGCGCCAGGGCTTGGCCCTCGGCCACGCGTAAGTCTATCGATACGCTACGTTTATTGCGCGCCACGACTTCCCACCACACCGGCGCGCCACCCTGCCCCCATACCCGCATGGGGTCCCCCGCGCCGGGGGGTTCAATCTTGATGATATCGGCCCCCATGTCGCCCAACAGCTGCCCGCAGAAAGGTCCGGCGATCAGCTGACCCATTTCAACCACGCGCAGACCCTTGAGCGGGCCGGTATTTTCAGGACTAGGAGTCATTGGCTCTCGTTGTGGTCGGCAACAGTGAAATCGCCCGCGCGGCCGACGCGGCTAGGGAGGGCGCGCCCCATCACGCCGGCGAACCAAGCATTGGCGCTTAACGCGGTTTGCAGATCAAAGCCGCACGCCACCCCACTGCGGGCGAATAGGTAAATCAGTTCCTCCGTCGCGACATTCCCCGCCGCGCCCGGCGCAAACGGACAGCCGCCAAGCCCGCCCAAAGCGCTATCGAACGTCCGACATCCCGCTTGATAAGCCGCCCAAGCGTTGGCTGGCGCCAGCCCGCGCGTATCGTGCAGATGGACCCGGAGCGGAAACGCCGGGCCGAGTTTGTCGCGCACCCCGCCAACCAAATCGGCGACCTGCGTCGGGACGGCGACGCCGATGGTATCGGCCAACGCCACTTCTTGTGCGCCCGCATCGGCCATCCGCGCGGCAATATCGATCACCCGTTCAGGCCGGACCACACCCTCGAAGGGACAACCAAAGCTTGCCGCGATAGTAACCTGAGCGCGCAAACCCGACGCCAGAGCCACAGCGATCATCGCCGCGTTGACGGCGATGCCTTCCAAAACGGTTTGCCCTTGATTGGCGATGCCAAACCGGTCGCTGGCGACGATGACGCAACCGGCCTCATCGACCCCGCGCGCGCCGCGCCGCGTGGTGACGGCGCGTTCGACACCACGAATGTTCATGCACAGCGCCGTATAGCGTACACGCGAATCGTTCGGTAGACCGACGATCACCTCTTCGGCGTCCGCCATCTGCGGCACGCGGCGCGGATTGGCAAAACTCGCCACTTCAATCCTTCGCGCGCCAATACTGATCAGCCGTTCGATCAGGGCTATCTTGTCAGCGGTCGTAACAATGCCCGCCTCATTTTGAAGCCCGTCGCGGGGCGCCACTTCCATGATTTCAACAGGGTTGGATGGGGGCTTGGCCATACGTTTGTATACAATTGAACAGGCTGATTGTATAGGTCAGAGTTGAGGCACAGTTGGAAGCAATCAGGTATTTCAACGCGACGAAACCGGTGAGCCGGCATAGCGGTCGCGTTCCGCGGGCACTATGCCGCGTGACTTGAAAAAGCATGAAATGCGCGGCGAATGTGCCCTGTCATCACGCCGTGCGCCCAATCGGCGTCGCGCGCTTCGAACGCTTGAATGAGTTCGCGGTGTTCTTGGACCGATTGAGCCAATTGCTCGCGCCCGTAGCGCATAGCCGTACGGCGGACGACGGGTTGTTCGACCAGGGTCGCCAAAGTCGCGGCGAGTCGCGGCGATCTGGCGATTTCCACGATGATGCGGTGAAAGTCGCGGTTGGCGTCCAGGAAGCCTGCGATGTCCGGCTGCGGGTGGCGCACGGCCTCCTCGATCGCGGCGTTGCATCGTCGCAAGGCGTGTAAGTCGGCGGCGTCGAATCGTTTGGCCGCGCGCGCGGCGGCGTGGGCTTCGAGCATCCCGCGCAGGGTGAACATTTCATCCACGTCTTCGCGGCTCCAGTCGGCGACGAACACGCGCTGCGAGTCGCTGCGCACAACATAAAGTTCGACCTCCAGACGCCGTAAAGCGTCGCGGACAGGCGTGCGCGAGACGCTGCACAGTTGCGCCAACTGCTCTTCGGTGAGAGGCGAACCAGGGGACGCCTCGCCCGACAAAATGAGGCTGCGGATCTCGGCGTAGGCGTGATCGGCCGCGCGTGACATGGTCGGACGACGCTCCCCTGAAAAAAGGCCAACCTCTGACAAGTCCAGCCAAAGCGGGCGCGGGCTTGACGAGAACCATTTGTATACAATACCGTCATAAACCATAGCTACGGCAGATGGCTATTAAATCGACGACAGGGGATTGACGATGCGTGCATTGACCCGGATTTTGTTCACTGGGGTGTCGGCAATGACGGTTACCGCCTCCTGCGCGATGGCGCAGACCGCTCGTCCGGCGCGGGACGTGGCGGCCGGCGAAGACGGCGCGGTCGTCGTCACGGCGCGGCGCCAGAGCGAGCGGTTAATAGATGTTCCGGCATCGGTCACCGTGCTGACGGCGGACACGATCGCCAAGACCGGCGTGCAGAACGCTCAAGATTTCGTTCAACTCACGCCCGGCGTCACCATCGTCACCGGCACCGCCGAGGCCGGCGATACACAAATCAATATTCGCGGAATCAACGGCGCGCGGGACGCCGAAAGCTCGGTGGCCTTGGTCGTCGATGGTATTTTGAAGACCAACACCGCTCAGTTGAATGAAGTCCAGGGCACGCTCAGCCAGATTGAAATTCTCAAAGGACCGCAAGGCGCGCTCTACGGTCGCAACGCGGCGGCCGGCGCGATTGTGATCAGCACGATCAAGCCGAGCGATAGGCTGGGAGGCGCCATTATCGGCAGTTACGGCGAACAGAACACCGGCGCCGTCAGGGGATATCTTTCTGGCCCGTTGTCAGACCAGATCGGCTTTGTGCTGTCCGGATCGTATCGATCGACGGACGGATTTTATCGTAACACCTTTCTGAATTCCCACAGCGTCGACGATCAACGTGTTTGGAGCATCGACGGGCGCATCATCGCCAAGCTCAACCCGTCGACTAGCTTGGACCTGAAAGCGCGCTACGCCAAGCTGAGCGGGGCCTCGATCAACTTCA
>JANXWN010000373.1 GCA_025351125.1 Caulobacteraceae bacterium
CCACCGCGTGGCCACCCTCGACGGCCGCCCGCACGACCTGATCGGCCATCGCCGCCGGAATGGCGAAACCGATGCCCGCCGACGACCCGGAGTTGGACAGGATGGCGGTGTTCACGCCGATCATGTGGCCGTTCATATCCACCAATGGCCCGCCGGAATTACCCGGATTGATCGCCGCGTCGGTTTGAATGAAGAAGGCGTAGTCGTTCATGCCGACGTCCGAGCGCGCCAAGGCCGAGACGATGCCGTTTGTCACCGTCTGGCCGACGCCAAACGGATCACCGATGGCCAGGACCAAATCACCGACCTGCGGCGCGCCCGACCCGTCGATCTCGAGCGTGGGAAGGCGTTCGCCCTTGGAATCAATCTTCAAAACCGCCAAGTCGGCGTGCTTGTCGTCCAACAACACGGTCGCGGGCCATTCGCGGCGGTCGGCGGTGACAATGCGGATTTCCTGAGCGTTCTCGATATTGTGGTGATTGGTGATGATCACGCCATCGGCGCGCACGATCGAGCCAGAGCCCAGCGACTGCTCCACCCGGTCACGCGGGACGCCGCCGCCGGAGAACATCGACCAGAAGGGATCGATCTGCTGGCGCACAAGCCGCTTCGAATAAACATTGACCACCGCCGGCGCCGCCCGACGCACGATCGGGGCGAAGGAAAGTTTCATCGTGGCCGCATCAAGCGGTACCCGACGGGCGGTATCCCCGGTTTGCGCCAAGACGGGGACGGCCAGCAAAAAAAGAGCGGTGAAGGCGTGGGCGACGCGATTGATCAACATGGCGGATCCATTGGGGCGGGGCGCTGAGTTTCCCAGAGGCTTCCGACGCAATCAAGGCGCCGGCGGGGAGAGAAGCGCGTCTCCAAATCTTCTCTTCCCCTTTTGAGGGAAGTGGATCGCGCCTTCTCGCGCGAGACGAAGGGGGCTCTCGCCGCGCGGTCTTCGCTGCAGCGGCGGCGCCTGCCGCTCGGCTGACGCCGAGCCGCTTCCCCGGGGAGGGGAAGAGAAACATCTCACCGTTCTGCGATAATTTTGGAGCGGGCGAAGAGATTCGAACTCTCGACCCCAACCTTGGCAAGGTTGTGCTCTACCACTGAGCTACGCCCGCGTTCTTGTCGAAACGCAACGCTCCGAAATCGAAGGGCGGCTTATTGCAGAGGGGGGCTGATTTAGCAAGGGCGGGGGGCGGGTTTCAGACGCCCAGTTTCAGCGCCTTTAAACGCCGTTTGTTGACGTGCGCCGTCGGCGCCGGTCCGGTGTCATTGGGCATTTCGCCTTTGAAGTAATAGCGCTGCCAAGCCTCTTTGATCGTCGCCGGATCACGCTTGTAGAGCCGCGTGTTGAACTCGCCGCGTCGGGCGCACCAGGCGTCATATTGGCCATGCAACTCCACGTCGCGTTTGAGCGACTTTTGCACGAGATCGAAAGCTTCGAGCGGCTTGTCCTGAGCCAAGGTGATAAAACAAAACGGCTCGCCTTTTTTGAAGGTCACGCGGCCGGGGCGGGTGAAAATCCAGTTCATCGTGAAGGGAAACGGCAGCCAGTCGGTCTCCACCAATCCGGCCAGAGGTTGGACGCCGTCCTTGACGTGATTGGGCGGCCCGCCCGCCCACATCGACCAGCCTTCCGGCGTGCGAAACAGATAGCCGGGGTGGAAGGTGATAATGCCATGCGAGAAATGGCTTTTCACGAAATCGCCGAATTGCGGGAAGGGATGGTCGGGCTTGATGGTGATGTCGGCTTGCAGCGGGCCGCCGTTCCATTCGGCGGAAAAGCCGACCGGGCACAGGATCTCCCAGCCGGTGGAATTGGCCATGGTCATCGGCAGGCAGCGGTAGGCGTGGCGGTCGGTGAACTGATCCATCCAGGCGCGCTGCGGCCGCCCCGGCACGATGTCGGGCGGACGATCCGTCATCGGGAAACATTCGAGTTGCATGATAGTGTCACTCTGAGGTCGCGATGTTACGATCTTTAGACGCGCTCGCCCGCCGGCGTAAAGTTTTGCGCCGCGCATGCGATGGGTTAAGCGGGCCTATGATCAATCGGGACGGCTTGGCGGCGTTTTTCAAAGCCCACGGGATTGCCCACGCGACGGTGGATCATCCGGCGGTGTTTCGGGTCGGCGAGGGCGACGATTTCAAGGCGGCCATGCCCGGCGCCCACACCAAAAACCTGTTCCTGAAAGACGCCAAGGGGCAGATCTGGCTGATTTCGGCGCGGGACTGCACACAGATCGACCTCAAACGTCTGCCCGCCGTGATCGGGTCGGGGCGGTTGTCGTTCGGTTCAGGCGAATTGTTGCAGTCGGTTTTAGGCGTGACGCCCGGCGCGGTGACGGCCTTCGCCCTGGTCAACGACACGGATCGTCAGGCACGGTTCGTGCTCGACGCGACCCTGTGGTCCGCCGACGTGGTAAACTTCCACCCGCTCGACAATACAGCGACCACCGCCCTCGATCAGGCGTCCTTCCGCCGGTTCCTGACCGCCGTTGGCGTCACGCCGGTCATCGTCGACTTCGCCGCGATGACGACGATGTGACGGCCGCCATATGAACTTATCGCGTCTGGCCGCCGTCCACCGGGATGACCGCGCCGGTGACGAAGCCCGAGACGGGACTGAGCAACATCGCCGCCATGGAACCGATCTCCTCGGGGCGCCCGAAGCGCTTTAGGGGCACTTCGCGGTTG
>JANXWN010000375.1 GCA_025351125.1 Caulobacteraceae bacterium
ATGTCGTCCATGGGGTAGGTATCGATCTGATCGGCGATCGGATGCATATAGGAGCGCAGCGAAACGCAATCTGGGTCCATGTTGTACCACACGAAGCCGGCCCAGGATTCACAGGGAATCTCCATCAAGTTTGCCTTGCCGCACGGACTGCCTTTGATGAAGTCGGCCTCGTCGGGCACCACCCGGAGCGTGCCTTTGAGGTCATAGGCCCAGCCGTGATAGGGGCACACCAGGCGCCGGCTGTTGCCCTGCTCTTGCGCCATAAGAACCATGCCGCGGTGCTGGCAGACGTTATAGAAGGCGCGGGTCTGACCGTCGTCGCCACGCACCAACAAAATTACTTCGCGGCCGAGGCTGGTGGAGACGTAGTCGCCCGGCTTGCTCAGTTGGCGGGCCACCGCGCCGATCTGCCAAGTCTTGGTCCATATCTTGTCCCACTCCTTTTGCGCGAAGTCCTTGTCCCAATAACGGTTGGCGGTGATCGGTCGGTCGTCCATCACCGGGTCGGGTGTCTGCGACATGTCGGCCAACGGGCGCGGGGCGGAGCGGGAACGGTCGAGCGTCTCGGACATGGGGTTTCCTCAGAGTCAGTCGAGCCTAGTGGGACTGACATTAAATAACGGCTCGACAAAAAAAGCAATAACGCCGAAAATGAATTTTCGCGCATACGAGGGGTCGATGGTCAAACTCAAACTGGTCGCGGAAAACGAGGTGGCGGCGGCGCGGCGGCCGCGCGCCGTGAAGCCGCGAGGCGTAACGCCCAAGAGTGAACAAACACGCCTGGTGATCCTCGAAGCGGCGGTGGAATCGATCAACCGGTTTGGTATCCGCGGGGCGAACCTCGCCCGCGTGGCCGAAATCGCCGGCGTGACGCGCGGCTGTCTGCAGTACTATTTTATGACGTCAGAAGAAATTCTGATTGCGCTGGCGCGTTACGTCTCGCAGCGCAACTGGGAGGCCTATGAAGCGCAGGCGGTCAATCCACCGGAGGGTCGTTCGGTTATCGAATTCGCCATCGACCTTGTCGCTAGTCCGGCAAGTGACCGCTATCGCGTGACCCAACTCGAACTGCTGACGGCGGCGCGAACCATGCCGATCCTGCGCCCAGTGCTGGAAGAAGGCGCCCGCCTGGTGGAGGAACAGTCAAAGCGCTTCACGGCCCGCCTGTTCGGTAACGCCAATCTCGCCGACACCCCGCAATTCCGAGCGGCGCGCGACCTGACCGCCCTGGTCAACGACTGGCTGTTCATTAAAGTGTTTCCCGACCAGAGGGAGGAGCGGATCGCCGAGGTCCGCGCCGCTCTGCGGGTCGCGCTACACACCCTGTGGCGGCTTCCGGCCCTGGACGCGGACCCAGCCGCCACCAAGCCGCGCGTCCGGGTCGGCGCGGGACGCGCGCCATCGGCGGTGGAGCGTTAGGTTTTTAATCGATTTCGCTTAAAGTCGCTTGCGTCTGCTTCCAGCATGGGTGATCGTTCCGAATAAGGGGGCTGGCAAAAGCCTCGAGGCTAACCGGCAGGGAGAACGAAAACATGGGACGACTGGACGGCAAGGTCGCTATCGTCACGGGCGCCGCCAAGGGGCTCGGTGAGGCCGACGCGCGCATCATGGCGCGCGAAGGCGCTCGGGTGATCCTGACCGACGTCGATGAAGCGAACGGCGCTCGGGTAGCCGCGGACATCGGCGCCGCCGCCCGTTTCGTGCGGCACGACGTGCGAGACGAGGCGGCCTGGCAGGCCCTCATCGCCGACGTCATGAGCCGTGAAGGCCGGCTCGATGTGTTGGTCAACAACGCCGGAGTTGTCGAAGTGGGCAATATCGAAAACACCACCGCCGCCGACTGGCGCTTTGTCATGGCCGTCAGCGCGGACGGCACATTTTTCGGTTGCAAACACGCCATCCCGGCCATGCGCGCCTCGGGAGGCGGCTCGATCATCAATATGGCTTCGGTAGCGTCGATCGACGGCCACGCGTCGGTGACCGCCTATTGCGCGGCCAAGGGGGCGGTGGAGTCTCTAACCCGCGCCGTCGCCGTGCATTGCGCGGCGACCAAAACGCCCATTCGCTGCAATTCCATTCACCCGGCCGGCATGGACACGCCCATGGTGCGTAGTATGGGCGGCAAGTTGGCCCAGGCCGGCATGGCCCCTCCGCCGCCCCTAGCGGACGCGCCGCCCCCACCGAGCACAGCTCTAGGCACGCCGGAGGACATCGCCAACACCGTCCTGTTTTTGGCATCCGACGAATCGCGGTTCGTCAGCGGGCAGAAGCTTGTGGTTGACAATACCCTGACCGTAACCCCGGCCGTCGTGCCGTCTTGAGAAGAGAGATCAATGTACAAAGGCGCCACTGAAGACCGTCTGGCCATCCGCGAGCGGATCGAATCCTACAGCGACGCGGTGTTTCGCAAGGACGCGGACGCCTGGATCGCTAACTGGGCCGAAGACGGAGTTTGGCACTTGCCAGCTCTCGGAATCGACCTCACCGGACGACCGGCCATCCGCGCGGCCTGGGAACAGGCTATGAGCGCGTTCGCCACGGCGGGTTTTTTCGCCG
>JANXWN010000404.1 GCA_025351125.1 Caulobacteraceae bacterium
CCGGCCAGAAAGTCGAGGAACATGGTCGATTGCGTAAAGCTCCACGCCTTGCCGCCCTTGCCGCGGGAAAGAATGTCGCGGAACAATTGCTTGGTTTTGGTGCGATTCAAGAAATGCTCTTGATCGGGCGCGCGCTCGTAGGCGTAGCCGGGCGATATGGTGACGCCGCTGACGCCGACCTTTTTCATCTCGTCGAGAAAGTCCGCCACCCGCTGCGCGTTCGCGTCTTGAAACAGGGTGCAGTTGATGGAAACCTGAAACCCCTTGGATTTCGCCAGCTTGATCGCCGCCACGGCGGTTTCGTAGACCCCGTCGAGACAGACCGATTTGTCGTGCATGGCCTTATCGCCGTCCAAATGGATCGACCAGGTGAACATCGGGCTGGGTTTGTAGTGATCGATTTTTTTGGTCAGCAGCAGGGCATTGGTGCACAAAATGACGAACTTGCCGCGCTTGACGAACCCCTCGGCGATCTTGGGCATGTCGCGATGCAGCAGCGGTTCGCCGCCGGCGATGGAGACGACGGGCGCGCCGCATTCGTCGATCGCCTGCATGCACTGATCGTAACTCAGGCGTTGATTGAGGATGTCGTCGGGATAATCGATCTTGCCGCAACCGGCGCAGGCGAGATTGCAGCGGAACAGCGGTTCCAGCATCAACACCAGCGGATAGCGTTTGACGCCGCTGAAATGGTTCTTGGCGATATAGGCGCCGATCCGCGCCACGGCCGTCATCGGAATAGCCACACGGGGCTCCTTTTAAAAAAACGAGCGGCTCTATAGCCCGAATCGCCCGTGCGACGCCAATCAGGTCCGCAGTTCGGCCGGCAGACGGAACTCGATGTCTTCCTTAACGCCGTCCATCGGCACCACTTCGTCGGCGCCGAGGCGTTTGAGGGCTTCGATGACCTCTTGGATCAGCTCCTCCGGCGCCGACGCGCCCGCCGTCAGGCCGACGGACCGCTTGCCGACGACCCAGGCCGGGTCCAGCGCCGAGGCGTCGGCGATCAGATAGCTGGGGAGGCCCTCTTCCTTGCCGATTTCGCACAGGCGATTGGAATTGGAGCTGTTTTTGGCGCCCACGACCAGGATCACATCGGCCATTTTGCACATGTCGCGCACGGCGGTCTGACGGTGCTGGGTCGCGTAGCAGATGTCCGACGTGTCCGGCCCGACAATATCGGAGAACCGCGCCTTCAACGCCACGATCACCGCTTTGGTGTCATCCACGCTCAAGGTGGTCTGGGTGACATAGGCCAGCGGCATGTCGGGCGGCAGGTCCAACGCGGCCACTTCCGCCAAGGTCGAAATCAAATGAGTCGGCGCGTCGATCTGGCCGATCGTTCCTTCCACTTCGGGGTGACCGGCGTGGCCAATCAGGATCATGGTGCGGCCGTGACGCACATATCGTTTTGCTTGAGCATGAACCTTCGAAACGAGGGGACAGGTGGCGTCGAGCACCGGCAATTTGCGCGCCGCCGCCGCTCGAACCACTGATTTGGCGACGCCGTGGGCGCTAAAGACCGTGTGCGCGCCGTCCGGAACCTCTGACAGTTCTTCGACGAAGATCGCGCCCTTGGCTTTGAGGCTGTCGACAACGTGGCGGTTGTGGACAATCTCGTGGCGCACATAGGTCGGGGCGTGATATTTCTCGAGCGCCCGCTCGACAATATCGATCGCCCGCACGACGCCGGCGCAAAAGCCGCGCGGTTGAGCCAGGATCACTCGCATATTAGGGACGCTCCGGGATGACACGGTCGAGCCGACGCGCGGCGACGTCGGCGGCGCTCAATAGCAGGTCCGGCGGCGAATGGGGAGGGACGGCGAACGCAGGGCAATCGGGTGAATTTATTTTAACCACCAAGCTCACGAAGAGCACGAAGATTCCAGGGGGGCGCCGCGACGACGAAGCGCGAAGCGCCCAAAACTCCTCTTCGTGCCTTCACTTCGTGGGCTTCGTGTCCTTAGTGGTTCGGACTTTTTAGCTTTCGGCGTCTCCATGTCGACGACAGGGCGTTTTCTCGATGGCCCTGAGCGCACCGGTTCATCGTCGTTAACGCCGTGGCGGGGCGTCAAAAAAGGGTGGCGGCCTACGCCGTCACCCTGATTTGTTCCGGACAATTCGAACGTCGGTTAGACGCTGGCGGAAACCCCGCGAACACCTTCGGCGGTCGGAGCCGTGACGCCGCGCACGCCTTCC
>JANXWN010000007.1 GCA_025351125.1 Caulobacteraceae bacterium
TCCGCCCAGGTTCGAGCTGATCGAGCGCTCGTCAAACAGGCCAACGCGCATCGCGTAGCGTCGAGATAGGATTACGCCTGTTTCAATTGCCTAAATCAAATTCAGCGTCGATTGGCGCCTTTCCCTCGACCGAAACGGGCAGGAGCATAAGACCACGCTGATCCAGGAGCCGCAGCTCCACGCCACTCGGGAGCTCCTTTGCGGTGATCTGCCGAATGGTCCCATTGCCAATGTCGATCTGAAGTCGCGCGGCGTCAAAAATCTCTCGCCCGACGACAACGTCGATCGGTTGTCCAGTCAGCCGGCGGTTCACATCTGCAAGATCAATGATTGCGATGGTAGCATCCCGAACCTGAACCCCGACGGCCTCAATCTGGATAGGCTCAACCATGCGCCCGACCACGGCCAATGCGCCAGAGCCGTACGCATCGGCCTTTGTCCCGCCGCCGATTTCCAGAGGCGTCGCGAAGGCTGGCGATAACAAAGTAGTCTCTGCGGCCGAATCAAGTAGACCCTCGACGCCAACGCCATGGATCTTGGCGGTGACAAACAGCCGGTCAGCCCGCCGCGTCAGGGTTGCTGGCCGGGGTGAAGCCCCGCCCGAACCGCCAACGAGACTGAAAGCCGCAGAGCAGATAATAACGGCGCGTCGATGTAAAATTTGGACAATACAACAACTTTAGTCGTGACTTTTCGAAGACACAAACGGCTGCCGTAAACGCCGCTACAGCGGCGTCGAATCTTTGTTTCTTAGCGTAACTTTGGCATGAATGGCCGGCGGGGACGCCCCGGACGTTTTACGCGAACGCGTCAAGCCGCCATCATGCGCCGAGCCTGGTCGTCGGTCGTCGAGACCCAGCCGTTCGCTTCGCGCCAGTCGTCAGCCAGCCCCGCGAAGCGTTTGATCGAGAGCTTGTCGATCTCGGCGAACGAGCAGCGCCCGTCGATGACCAAGTCGCGGATCGCGTGGCCGCTGGCGGGGGAAAGGCCGAAGCCGACGCTGCTAAGGGTCGCGACCGTGAGGTTGCCGGGATCGTCCAGGCGGTCGATGACGGGACGACCGTCGGGAGTGTTTTCCACCACGCCGGCCCAGCTGCGGATCGCGCGCAGATGCGCGGCCTTAGGCAAAAGTTCGGCAACGCGTTTGGCCAAATTGCGTAACAGTGGGGTAGACGGGCGCGCCGCCGGGCCCGCCGGACCCACGTTCAGCCACTCGTGCGGGCCGCCGCCATAGGCGAGATTGCCGCGCAAAGTCTGGCGACCGTACAGGCCGTTGCCGTCAGAGCCGCCCACCGGCATGAGGGGCGCCGGCTCGGTGACGATCATCTCGGCCCGGGCCGAGGCGAGAGGAAGGCGCACGCCGACGGGGGCGAGCAGGGCCTCGGCCTGAGGACCCGCCGCGACGACCAAATGATCGCAGGCAAAGATGCCCTTGGGGGTTTCCACGCCGGCGATTCTTCCGCCTGCGGAGAGAATTTTCGTTGCGGGACAGTGTTGCAAAATGCGTCCACCCAGATCCTGTAGGGCCCAGGCGTAAGCCTGGACCGTGCGTTGCGGGTTGGCTTGTCCCCCGAAGCGCAGGTGAATGCCGCCGGTGACATTGTCGCCGGCCAGGGAGACAAATTCCCTGACCTGTTGCGAGTCCAGATCATCGACCTGATACCCCAGATCGCGGCAAATGACCGCCGTGCGACGATAGTTTTCCAGGTGGTGCGCGTTGGTCGCGAAGACCACCCGCTCGCGTCGGTATTCGGTGGAGTAACCGAGCATCTCGTCCATAAGCGGCCAAAGGCGTTGTTCCTCATGAAACAACGGGCTTTGATAATGCGAGGCCCCGCCGCCGTTGCGGCTTGACGCTTCATATCCGATGACGCCCTTGTCGAGCACCAGAACATCGACGCCCGACCGCGCGAGCCACCAGGCGGCGGACAAGCCGGTGACGCCGGCGCCGATCACGATCACGCCCGCGCCCATTTTCGTCGAACCGCTCACAGGTGCATGTCTCCGCCGAAAATCCCTTCGTGCAGAGCCTGGCGGTCGGTGCCGACATCGGCATAGGGGACCCATTGACCCGGGATGCCGAACCAGACGTCCCAGTTGCCCGCCATGTCCCTCGCCTCGTCCCACGCCGCCAGGACGGAGAGGGGAAGAGGACGGACCGGTGCGCGATAACCGGCCAGGGGAATATCCGCCGCCGCTTGGTTGGACGCGCAGGCGAGGGTGAGCGCCACCTGCTCGCGGCACCGTCTGGCCTGACACACACCCATGCAGGCGCGAGTGAGGCGTTTGATCTGGTCCTGATTGACGGGCCCGTCTTCCAACAGACCCGCGAGGGGGCGACGGACCATGCCGGGAGACGGCGGGCCCAGATAGGTCGGCTGGCGGACGGCGAGTAAGGCGTCGCGGGTAACCTCTTCACACTGGCAAACGACGACGTCGCCGTCCGCCGCCGCGATCAAGGCGCGCATCCAGGCCTGCTGATAGGCGACGCTGTCGCGAGGATGGGCAGCGATCCCGGCCACGTCGCCGGCGAGGGTTACGGCGGGCAGGCTGGTGGCGACGCCGTCCGGGCTAACCGGCGCGTGGCCGCCTAGGGCCGGTTGCATGGCGCGCGCGGCGCCCAGCACGTCCAGAAGTTCAATGACCGGCGTGACGGCAACGGCTTGGACGACGGTATCGCAATCGAAGGTCTGCTCGGCTCCGCGGACCAGATCGCGCACGGTCAGGCGCTCCACTCCGTTCAATCCGCCATTGGCGCAAACCGGAACGGTATGGGTGAGGATCGGCACGCCGGCGCGGACGACTTGCGCGATCAGGTCGGCCGATCCCTGCGCGGTCTCTTCGATTTCGATCAGGGCGGCGACCTCCAAGCCTTTCTCGAGAGCGTGCAGCGCGGTCGCGAGCGCCAAGTCGCCCGAACCCAGTATCGCGAGACGCCGACCCGCGAAGGCGTCATAGGTATCGATCAGGGCGGCCAGGCCGCGCGCGCCCATGACGCCCGGTCTGTCCCAACCGGGGAAGGCGAAGACGACGTCGCGCGCCCCGGTGGCGAGGATCAGGCGTTCAAAGCCCACCATCCACGATTTTTCGTCGTCGGCGAGACCCGCCACGGGGCCCGGCAGGGCCGCAAGGGTTTCGCCGGGAACCCAGGTGCCCCAGGCGTAGACGCCCAGTTCGACTTCGACCCCCGCCTCTATCGCCGCTTCCAGGTCCGGCTTGGCGCCGACCACCTGTTCGACCATGCGGGCCTTGGCTTGCACGGCGCCGGTATAGCGACCGCCGTAGTACAGCGGCGTATCCAACCCCATCAAGCCGGCGGCGACGGGATTTTCATCGATCAGCAGAACCTGTTCGCCGGCGAGCGCGGCGGCCAGGGCGGCGGCGATCCCTGCCGGCCCGGCGCCGATCACCAGAACCTGAACATGCCGATCCGGCGCGGGATATTTCCCCGCCACCGCCTTGGGGTCGAAGCCGCGCGGGTTCATCAGACGGCCTCCAGGCCGCGCGCCAGTGCGGCGATCAGGTCGTCCGGATGTTCTAGCCCCACGGAAAGACGCATCGTCCTGTCGGTAATCCCGCTCGCCTCGCGCCGCTCGCGCGGAATACTATAGGCGACCGAGTCGGGGTGGAGCGGCGAACGCGAATGCGACGTCAATGCCCGCCCTCCCGCAGATAGGTTTGCGCCGTATCGCAATACCAATCGACGAACCGGAGCGCCAAGGCTTCGGCGTCGGGGGAATAGGGCCCGGGACGATAGCCGGGCGAATCCACGCCGACCTGGTTGTTTTCCACCAAGGCGCGATCTTGAATATTGGTTGCCGTCCACAAATGCGTGAGGTCGTCCAGCCGATAATCGACCCCTTCGACCGCGTCCTTGTGCACCAGCCATTTGGACACGATATGGGTTTCGCGCGGACTAACAGGCACGACGGAAAACATGAACACTTCGTCCGCGGTGGCGTGAGCGAAGGCGTGTGGCTCCACGCTCCACCGCAGCGAGCCTATGTCGCCGTCGCCCGCGGGGCACATCAGCTTTTTGACGTTGTGCTCTCCGTCCATAGACATCGATCGATAACCCTCGTTCAGGGTAAAGCGAATGGCCTGCCACCAATCGCCTTCGACCGGGCCAACCGGCAGGCCCGCTGACGCCATGCGCGCGGCGAACACCTCTTGGCTGCGGTCTTCGCCGAAATCGAAGTGCGCCGACATGCCGACCGGGAAACTGCGCGCCAATTCCGGGTGCCCCGTGGCGCAATGATAGCATTCGCGCGCGTTCTCCATCGCCAATTTCCAATTGGCACGGTCGACGATCACGCTTTCGAACGCCAGCTTCGCGTCGGCGAGGTTGTGCGGAGCCATCAAAGGCTCGAACTTGCGCTTGAAATCGGCGATCGGCGGCGGCGAGTCGGCGAGGCAAACATAGAGCGCGCCGCCCACCGATTCGACGTGGACCGGAGTCAGGCCGTGAGCGGTCCGATCAAAAGACTCGGGCATGCGGGTGGCGCTGGCTAGTTCGCCGGAGAGCTCGTAGGTCCAGCGATGATAGGGGCAAACGAGGCGGGGGGCGGAGCCCTTGCCCGGCTGACAAAGCTGCGCGCCGCGATGGCGGCAAGTGTTGTGAAAGGCGTGAATGTCGCCGTTGCGGTCGCGCGTGATCAGCACCGGCCACGGGCCGATCATGACCGCCATCCAAGCGCCCGATTTGGGAAGTTCGACCTCGAACCCGGCCATGATCCACGATCGCCCGAAGATCGCCTGCATATCGAACGCGAAGGCGTCGGGATCGTTATAAAGACCTTGCGGCAGGCCGTGGCCGGGGCGACGGGCGTCGAACAATCCCGCGATTTTGTCGAAATCGATCATCAATCACCCTTGAACTGCCTGTAAAGTCTTGCATCACGCGCGCTGCGGCTGACAATCGCATTTCTTCATATCGGTATTCCATTTGACGGACCGCAGGGCCGCGTCGCGCTTGGCCGGACGTGCAAGGCTCGGGACAAGGGGGGGCGATGCGGATGTTTGTGTCGCACCCGAGGACCCCCGCCCGTGATCAACCGATCGATGTTTCAACAATTGCGGGCATCGGCAATCACCATGTCCGCGCCTTTTTCGGCCA
>JANXWN010000035.1 GCA_025351125.1 Caulobacteraceae bacterium
CCGAAACCGCTAGAAACGATCGGTCCAGAGCCGCCCAACGAACCAAAGCCGCTGTCGCCGAGAGGATTGAGGAGAGCACCGCCGTCATAGCTCGTATCGATCCCGGCTAAAGCGGCGGTAGCGGCTAAAGTGAAGGCGGCAGCCGTGAGCATGCCGAATTTGATCCGCGCCGAACGGACGGACGTCGTCGATGAATGTCGCACGTTTTGTACCCATGAGTTTGCCGTCGGAAAAGCAAAATCGCCTTCAAACATGCCGACGGTGTTGCGAACGAGATTACTCCATGGCGAAGTTGTGTCCAGATAGATAATTGGTCCGTAACAATTTATTTTCCGTTTTCGAGAGGGTTTGGGGTCAACATGGCGGGCGCGCATTTTCTCGGCATTTGGGTTTTCGAATCGACGCATCCGTGATGCGCGGCCCCGCCCGCCACTGTCGCCGAGGCGTGCGAAGCGTTCACGTGCCGCTTCGCAGGCCGATGTTGGGCCTTGCTGATCGGCTGGCTAGCCTCGCGCGGGACGGGTTGGTCGTTTTCGTCCAACCGTTGTGGCGCGGCGGATGCGGCCGTCGCCAGGGACAAGGCGAAGACCATCGGGATGGCGGCGACGATGGAAAACATGGGGACCTCCGTGGCAAAAAATTGCAGATAGGTTCATCTGTGCGGCAAGTTGTGCACATTAGCGGAATGATCATGTCTGAACCAAGGTGAACCATGCCTGACGAACCGATCCTTCTCATCGACACCCCCGCGCCGTTTGTTCGACGCCTGACGCTTAACCGCCCTGCCAAACGCAACGCGCTATCGAATGCTCTGCGCGGCGAGATGTTCGCGGCGCTGGAAGCCGCTGATCGCGATCGCGACGTACGGGTGATCATCCTGCGCGGCGCCGGAACGTGTTTTTCGTCCGGCTATGATCTGGCCGGGACGGGAAAACTGCCGTTTCACACCGCCGGGGCGCAGGGCCAGTGGGCGCGGCACGTGGTGGAGGGCTGTTTTCGTATGTGGGACATGGCCAAGCCGATCATCGCCCAAGTGCACGGCTGGTGTCTGGCGGGGGGCAGCGAACTGGCCTTCGCCTGCGATCTCGTCTACGTCGCCGACGACGCCCAAATCGGCTATCCGGCGGTGCGCACCATGTCGCCGCCGGACAATCAGTATCATGCCTGGATCATGGGCATGCGCGCGGCGATGGAACTGATGCTGACCGGCGATTCGATCAGCGGACTTGAGGCCGTGCGTCTCGGTTTCGCCAACCGCGCCCATTCACCCAATCGACTGGAGGCCGAGGTTCTGGCCATGGCCGTAAGGATCGCCAAGATCGATCCCGATTTGGCGCAACTCAACAAACGGCTTGTTCACCGGCAGATGGAAGCAATGGGAATGCGCGGGGGACTGCGGGCCGGGACCGATCTGCACGCCCTCGGTTGGCACACTGAAGCCTCGCAAGACTACATGGCGAAGATGCGCGAAGGCGTGAAGGCGGCGCTGGACGCGCGGGACGGCGAGTTTGGCGATTACGGGACGGTGACGAAGGCCTAGACGTTTCTAAACTCTTCGAGAGCGTTGACCCTGCAGGCCGACGCCAAGGGATGATCGCCACGTCGGGCATCGATGTCGGCCATTAGTGTGGCGACGCTCAGGCCCTGACGCGCCGCTATCGCCTCCAACGCCGCCCAAAACTGCGGCTCGAGCGCGACCGACGTGGCGTGGCCCGCAAGGATGATGGAGCGTTTGATCAGCCGTCGCATAAGATGCCGAAGCTACCGAACCGACCCGCAGAAGCGTTGGATACGGGTGCAGGCGTCTTCCAACAAAGCTTTCGATGTCGCGTAACTGATGCGGAAAAACGGTGATAATCCGAAGGCTTCGCCAAACACCACCGAAACGCCCTCCGATTCCAGCAACTCGGCCGCGAAATCGAAGTCGCTGCCGATCACATTTCCGCTGGGCGCGGTTTTTCCAATCAGGCCCTGACACGATGGATAGACATAAAATGCCCCTTCGGGCGTCGGACACTTCAAGCCCGCCGCTTGATTGAGCATTGAAACAACAAGATCGCGGCGACCTTCGAACAGTTTCGCGTTGGGTTTGATGAAGGCCTGCGTGCCGTTCAGCGCTTCCACCGCCGCCCATTGCGAAATCGAACACGGGTTCGACGTGCTCTGACTCATTACCTTGCGCATGGCGTTGATCAGGGGAATCGGACCGCCCGCATAGCCGATGCGCCAACCGGTCATGGCATAGGCCTTGGACACACCGTTCATGGTCAAGGTTCGCTCGTATAACGCCGGTTCAACCTCGGCGATGGTTGAGAATTCAAAGTCGCCGTAGACCATGTGTTCATACATGTCGTCGGTCAGCACCCACACTTGCGGGTGCCGCACCAGCACGGCGGCCAGAGCCGCCAACTCAGCGCGCGTGTACGCGCCGCCAGACGGGTTCGACGGCGAATTGAGGATCAGCCAACGTGTTTTGGGCGTGATCGCCGCCTCGAGCGAGGCAGCCTGCACCTTAAATCCGGTTTGCGATGTCGTCGGCACGAACACCGGCTCGCCGCCGGCGATCAACACCATGTCCGGGTAGCTCACCCAATACGGCGTCGGGATAATGACTTCGTCGCCGCGATTGAGGCTGGCGACCATGGCGTTGAAGATTACGGGCTTGCCGCCGGGCGACACGTTGATCTGGGCGGGCGTGTAGCTCAGGCCGTTTTCGCGCGCGAATTTGGCGCAAATCGCCTCCTTCAACTGCGGGATGCCGTCGGCGTCGGTGTATTTGGTCTTGCCGTCGGCGATGGCTTTGACCGCCGCGTCTTTGATGTTTTGCGGCGTATCGAAATCGGGCTCGCCGGCGTCGAGCGAGATAATATCCCGCCCGGCGGCGCGCAACGCCCTGGCTTTGGCGCCCGCTGCGATGGTCGCCGACGGTTTGACACGGCGCAGCGAGGCGGATTCGGCGAACATTGATGGAAAACTCATAAGTGGATGGCGGCGCTGTTTAGAACCCGCAGGCCCCCGGCGCAACGTCCGACGCGCTTGACGTGTCCATGCTCCTGATAGCACACGCCTCCATCGGTAAGTTAAGAGGCAGGACCTTGCGCGCGACGCGTCCCACCATCGTCCTTTGCCTTTTGACCATCGTCGGCGCGGTGTTTTTTCTCTCGGGGCCGCTTTTTGGAATAGACGGCGGAGGCCTGGCACGGACCTGGATAGCTCAGGCGCAGGGGCCTTGGGCGCTTATGGTGGTCATCGGCGTCTTCGCGGGGCTTGCCTTTGTCGGCGTGCCGCAAGTGGCTCTGATCGCCGCCGCCGTGGCGATACTGGGACCCTGGCGTGGCGGCGGCTACGCATGGATCGCCACGATGGTTTCGGCCATGCTCGGCTTCGGCGTTGGTCGACTCGCCGGCGTGAACGCGG
>JANXWN010000061.1 GCA_025351125.1 Caulobacteraceae bacterium
GAGCCTGCACCTTCATGGCCCCGCGATCTGGAGCGGCGGCGTCGACACCATGAATGGCAGTTTATCGACGACGATGGTGTTGGCGGCGTTGGTCGCCTTGTTGACTGTGATACCCGCTACCCGGTTTGCGCCGCGCGCAGAACATCGATTCGATCGCGTTCTTTGAAAAAACCCTTCAATTCCGCGCCGGCCAGGGATTTGCCGCCCTCCATCTGCACCGACATAGGGTCGACCGGTTCATTGTCGACGTGAAGTTCGTAGTGCAGGTGAGGTCCGGTGGATCGACCGGTCGTGCCGATCGCGCCGATCTGTTGCCCTTGATGAACCCGCGCCCCTGCGGTTATCCCCGGCCCGAAGGCGTTCATATGCAGATACCAGGTCTCCCAGCCGTTATCATGTTTTAAAATGACGCGATTGCCGGCCGTGCCGGCCATCGCCGCGAACACCACCGATCCAGCACCGGCCGCGTAGATCGGTGTGCCGATCGGCGCCGCGAAGTCCGTGCCCTTGTGCATTTTCATAAAGCCCAACACCGGGTGCACGCGCATCCCAAAGGTCGAGGAAATGCGGGCGCCTTCCACCGGCGTGCGCATCAGGGACCGCACGGTGCTTTGGCCGTTGCCGTCGAACCAACCGCCTTCGCCGCCGGAAGGTTGGAACCAATAAAGGGCGCGAGATTTTTCCTTGGTTTCCAGAGATACAAACAATAATCGCCCCGCGCCGACGGTGTCGCCTCGGCTGTTGACGCGGTTTTCAAAGGCGGCTTCGAAAACATCGCCCGCGTGAATTTCCCGCTGAAAATCGAAATCGAACGCCAAAGCCTGCGCGAACGGCGAAATTAGCGAGTCGGTCAGGTGTTGCGCGACAGCCGATGTGTAGAAACTGTAGGCGTCCATTTCCCCGCGCACGACCTTCACCGTGGTCTTCAGATTGGCGGCTGTCGCGGTCGCGGCGAATTGCGCCCCGTTTGGCGCGACCACCACGCCGGCCCCGTCTTCATAGCGAGCGTCGAGATTGATCAAGTGGTTGCCGCCGGCAACCGGCTTGACCATCATTATCAAGGTCAGATCACCGTCCTTTTTGACAAGTTTCGCCACGGCTGCCGCGGCTGCCGGGGCAGCCTCCCGCGGCGGCACGCCGATGCCGGTCAAGGCTACGGCGATATCCTCGGGTTGGCGGATCACCAGCGCGCGCCTTTGCGCGTTGCTGGCCGGCGTCGCGGAGGCGGAGTTGCTGTCGGCGGCCTGCGCCGGCGTCGTCGCGGGACCTCGGGTCGCGAACCAAACGCCTCCGCCCAGAAGGGCCAAGCCCGCTAAAGCCGCTCCGCCCCATATCAGCGCGCGGCTTGGCGTTTTCGACGTCGGCGCGGGCGGCGGCGCTGGCGGCGTAACGCCGGCGCCTGACGACCAAGTCTTCGGATTAAATGAGGTGGTATTTACCGAGGCCGGGCCAGGGTCAGCGGTAACAGGCAGCTTTGGCTCCGCCGCGGCCCGCCATTCGCGCGGGTTGAACGATGTGGGATCCTTAGGCTCCTCACCCATGCCTATGCCTCTCGCGTTTGTCGTCGTCGCACAGGTCAGAGCGAAAATACAACGGTCGATCTAGCATAAACTACAGGGTTTTGATCAACGACGCTTTAGACCCTTTCGAAAGCATGCTTTATACAATCCCAATTGTTTGAAGGGGCAAGCGATGCAAGGCGAAAGCCGGGTAGCTTGGCGGGAAGGCTTGTTTCTCCGCCCACAACATTTTCAACAGCAGGATCGGCATACCGATTCGCTTGTCCAGGCGCGCACGGCGCCCTTGCGCCCCTATCCGTGGGGGTTGGTCGAGTTGAAAGTGAACAGTGATCTGGCCTCCCTCGGGAAATTCGCGATCGAGCGGTGCACCGGCTTGCTTCCCGACGGGCAACCCTTCGCGGCGCCTGACGATTTGCCGCCTCCCGAGCCGCTGGACGTGCCGGCGGACGCGCGCGACGCTATTATTTATTTGACGTTGCCGGCGCGACAGGCCGGGGCCACCGAATTTGTAATGCGCGAGCATGCCGACGAAGCCACGCGCTATCTAGTCGATGAGGAAGAGGCGCTGGACGCCTTTTCCGAAGACCGCACGCGAGAACCGATCGAAACCGCTCGGCCCAATTTGCAGTTCGGCGTTACGCGCGATCAAACTTATGGGCGGGTGACACTCGGTCTAGCGCGCGTGCGCGAAGTTCAAAACGGTCGCGTGATTTTTGATGAGCGTTACATTCCGCCCACGCGGGATATCCGCGCCAGTTCGCGTCTTTTGGGATTTCTCACCGATATCGTCGGGCGCGCCGAACAGCGGGTGGATGAGCTGTCGTTGCGCGCCGTCGAAGCCACTGACGGCGGCGCCGAAACCTTCGCGAGTTTCCTTTTGCTGCAAGCCCTCAACCGGTGGTCGCCAATTTTGACCCATCTCAAGGCCTTGCCGACGGTGCATCCCGAGCGGCTTTACGAAACCTTTGCGTCGATGAACGGGGAACTGGCGACGTTGGTTCGCTCTGATCGTCGTCCGGCGCCGGTTCCCGACTACAATCACGAAGATCTGCAGGCGACATTTGAGCCGGTGTTCGACGCCCTGCAATCGGCGCTGTCGTCGGTGTTTG
>JANXWN010000070.1 GCA_025351125.1 Caulobacteraceae bacterium
AACGCCCCGCGCGCGGAAGGCGGCGTCGACGGCGCGCGATACGCCGGCCCGACGGCGCAAGCGGCCAGGGCCAAACCCAACATACAGCCCCCTAACGCTCGCGCAACACAGCGCGGGTCGCTTCCCCCCCGGGGGGAAGAGAAAGATTTCGGACGCAAACGCTCGATGGGGCTCATGCCGCCGCCTTGCGCCACTTGGGCAACCGGGCGGAAACGGCGCGCATAACAACGTAAAATACCGGCGTAAACAACAAGCCGAAAGTGGTCACGCCGATCATGCCGAAAAACACGGCCACCCCGAGCGCCTGTCGCATTTCCGCGCCGGCTCCCGTCGCGAAGGCCAAAGGCGCGACCCCCAGCACAAAGGCGCAAGACGTCATCAAGATCGGTCTAAGCCGCGTGCGCGCCGCCTCGATAGCGGCGGCGAAACGATCCAGCCCCTGCTCCGTCTCGCCCTGCCGGGCGAATTCGACGATCAGAATAGCATTCTTCGACGCGAGACCGACCAACACGACCAGCCCCACTTGCGTGAGGATGTTATTATCCAATCCCCGCAGGTTGACCCCGAGCATGGCGGCCAGCAGACACATCGGCACGATCAGAATGACCGCCAGCGGCAAGGTCACGCTTTCATAGAGCGCCGCAAGTAACAGATAGACGAACACGACGGCGGAGCCGAAAATGATCAGGCCTGTGTCGCCGGCCAACCGCTCTTGATACGCCAACTCGGTCCACTCGAAGCCATAGCCGGGCGGCAGGGTCGCGCGCGCCAAACGCTCCATGGTATCCAAGGCTTCCCCCGTTGAGCGACCGGGCGCCGCATCGCCTTGAATTTCCGCCGCCGGAAACAAATTATAGCGCAAAACCCGGTACGGGCCGGTAATGTGACGCAGGGTGACGACTGAGCCCAAGGGAACCATAACGCCCGAAGCGGACCGCGTCTGCAATTGGGCGAGCCGCGATTCGTCGTCACGGAACGACGAGTCGGCCTGCGCCAAGACCTGATAGGTGTGGCCGAACAGGTTGAAGTCGTTAATGAAGCTCGACCCCAAATAGGTCTGCAAGGTGCTGAACACACCGTTGGCGGGCACGCCGAGGATACGCGCCTTGTCGCGATCGATATCGGCGAACAGGCGCGGAGTCTTGGTGTTGAAGGTCGCGAAAGCTTTACTTACGTCGCCCGATTGATTGGCCGCCGCCGCCAGGGCTTGAGTCGCCGCGGCCAAGGCCTGCGCTCCGTGACCGCCTTGATCCTCGACGATCAGCTTGAAGCCGCCGGTCGAGCCGATGCCGCGCACCGGCGGCGGTTGAATGATCCTGATCTCGGCGCCGGTGATCGGCGACAGGCGCGATTGCAGATCGGCGATGATATCCTTGACGTCGACGCCCAGACGAGCGCGATCGGGAAATGATTTTAGAACCAGATAAATCTGGCCGCTATTGGATGAGGTGACTCCGCTAGTCGCATCGACGCCGGCGTAGATCGACGCCGCCGCGACCGAAGGCGCCGCCAACAGGCGTTTTGCCACGTCGCGCACCATCGCGTCGGTTCGCCCCAGAGACGCCCCGGGAGACAAGTTGACCGCGATCAACAGATTACCTTGATCTTGCGGCGGAATAAAACCCTTGGCGGTCGTCGCAAGATCCAGACCGGTTAGCGCAAGCAAGCCGCCGTATAGAACGAGCATCAAGACGCTGAGGCGCAGCAGCCGCTGGGTCATCGTGGCGTAACGCCCCGACAAACGATCAAATTCGCGATTGAACCCCTGCCCCCACGCTTGCAATCGTGCACCAAGTCCGACGCGAGCGGGCGGGGTTTGGGCATGGGCGCGCATGATCAGCGCCGCCAACGCCGGCGACAACGTCAGTGACACGACCAACGAGATCACGGTCGATGACGCGATGGTCAGGGCAAATTGCTTGTAAAACTGTCCGGAAATTCCGGGAATGAAGGCGGTCGGCACGAACACCGCCATCAAAACCAGGGCGATCGCGACCAGGGCCCCGCCGACTTCGTCCATCGTCTGGTGCGCGGCGGCGCGCGGGTCCATGCCCTCGCGCAAGTGTCGGTCGATGTTTTCCACCACCACGATCGCATCGTCCACGACAATGCCGATAGCCAACACCAAGCCGAACAGCGATAGGCTGTTCAACGAATAGCCGAACGCCGCCAGCACCGCGCACGTCCCGATCAGAGACACCGGAATAGCGATGATCGGGATGACGGCGGCGCGCCACGACTGCAGGAACAGCAAGACCACCAGAACCACTAAGCCCACGGCGATAAACAGGGTTTTCACAACCTCGTTGATCGAGTCGCGCACGTATTGCGTCGGGTTGTAGATAATTTTGTAATCCAGCCCTGGTGGGAAGCCGGCTTTGAGTTTTTGCATCGTCGCCTTAACCGCATCGACGGTGCGCAGCGCGTTTGAACCGGGTTGCTGCAGAATACCCAGCGCCACGGCGTTCTTTTCGTTCATATAGGCGTTGGTGTTGTAGTCCTGAGCGCCCAACTCCACCCGCGCGACGTCACGCACCCGCGTAATTCGTCCCTGATCGCCGGACCGCACGACGATATCGCCAAATTGATCCGGAGTCGTCAGACGCCCCAAGGCTTCGACGTTGAGTTGGGTGGCGCTGGACGTGGAGGCCCCGGGCGCCAAGCCGATCGCGCCGGCGGCGACCTGCACGTTTTGCGCCTTCAACGCGGCGACGATATCATCGACAGTCAGGCTTCGGGCGGCGGCAAGGTCCGGATCGATCCAGATGCGCATGGCGTAATCGCGCGCCGCCCGGCTGCCGATGTCACCGACCCCGGGGACCCTCAGCAGGGCGTCGCGAATGTGCAGACCCACGTAGTTGGCGATGTATTTCTGATCAAGCGAGCCATCGGGCGAGTAATTATGCACCGCCATCAGAAAATCGGTCGACGCTTTTCGCACCGTCACGCCGGAGGCCACCACTTCGGGCGGCAAGCGTGGCGTGGCCGCCGCAACGCGGTTTTCCACCAGAACTTGTGCCTGGTTCGCATCGGTTCCCAGCTTGAACGTTACGGTAATGACAACACGGCCGTCACCGGTCGATTGGCTCGAAAGATAGAGCATGTTTTCGACGCCGTTGATCTGTTGTTCGATCGGCGCGGCGACGGCGTCGGCTAGCGTCTCGGCCGATGCGCCCGGGTAATTGGCGCTGACGGTCACGGTCGGTGGCGAAATGTCGGGGTATTGCGCGATCGGGAGGTTCGGATAGGCGATGGCCCCGACAAGGGTGATGAGTATGGCGATCACGGCGGCAAACACCGGCCGTTCTATGAAAAAATGCGATATCCGCATGGCGCTGCCCGGGTCCTACCTGCCCGTTTCGACCACCGTCGCGGTCGAGGCGACGGGACCGGCGGCCGGTAGCGATGGCGGGGCGCTCGAGACGGTGAGGTTACTCCGGATGGCCTTGACGCCATGGCCGGCCTGCGCGCGTTGGACGCCGTCAATGATCACCCAATCATCGGCTTTGAGCCCCCGGCGAACGACGCGAAGGCCGCTGGTGATCGGTCCAAGCTCGACCGGCCGCATGCGCGCGACACCGTTCGCGCCGACAACGAACACCACCTGCCGCTCCTGATCGGTCACCACGGCGGCGTCCGGCACCAGTAAGGCGGGGTAGGCCCCCGATCCGAGCAGCCGCAAATGACCAAACATGCCGGGGGTAAGAAAATGGTCGGGATTAGCGATGATCGCCCGACCGCGGATGGTTCCCGAACCGCTGTCGAGCGTATTGTCGACGAAATCCATATGCCCCTTCCATCGCCAGGTCGGTTCATCCTGCAGGCGGATTTCCACCGGATTGGCCATGAGGCGCGAAGACGGGCGTGTGCCGGCCTGGTTCTCGCGTTGGTATTTCAGATAGAGCGCTTCGGAGCCGGCGAACGAAAACCGGATGGGGTCGAGGCTGACAATATTGGTCAGCACGGTCGTATCGGCGGAGACCAGATTGCCCGGCGCGATGCGGCGATCC
>JANXWN010000090.1 GCA_025351125.1 Caulobacteraceae bacterium
GGATAGTTGCTCATTGTTGCTCCTTGCGAAGTGCGGCGACGAGATCGCCAGATTTCAGTTCGCACTTGTCCGCAGCACCATCGGACCGCGACCGTCTCGGTCGCCGTTGCGCGTCCCGGTCCACCAACGGGACAACCCCGCGCCTCCCCGGAGCTAAAACCTATCCGCTGATATATTGCCCGCCGTTGACCGCCAGGGTGGCGCCGGTGATGAATCCCGCGTCTTCTGCAGCTAAAAACGCCACGCAGCGGGCGATTTCGTCGGCCATGCCCAGCCGCCCCACGGGAATGCCGGCAATGATCTGATCCAGTACGTTTTTTGGCACCGACATTACCATTTCGGTATCGATATAGCCCGGCGCGATGGCGTTGACGGTAATGCCTTTTTTGGCGTTTTCTTGAGCAAGCGCCTTGGTGAAACCGATCATCCCAGCCTTGGCCGCCGAATAATTGGTTTGACCCATCTGGCCCTTTTGGCCGTTGATCGAGCTGATGTTGACGATTCGGCCGTAATTACGCTCACGCATGCCCTCGATGACGTTGCGGGTCATGTTGAAAATCGAGGCGAGGTTGACGTGGATCACCTCGTTCCATTGCACCTCGGTCATTTTGTGCAGGGTGGCGTCGCGGGTGATACCGGCGTTGTTGACCAGCACATCGATCGGACCGAGTTCCGCCTCGACCCGGGCAATGGCGGCCTTGCAATCGGCGAAGTTGGAGACATTGCCCTTAATGACGAAAATGCCCAACTCATCGGCGCACGCCTTCGCCGCAACCTCATTGCCGGCGTATCCCGCCGCCACCTTATAGCCGGCCGCCTTCAATCTCGTGCTGATGGCCCGCCCGATACCCCGGGTTCCTCCGGTCACAAATGCTACTCGCACGGTGTTTCCTTTCCCTTGAAGCCCGCTATCGCCGTTAGCGCGCGGGCATTTTTTATCCGCCGATCAAGCGTTTAGCGAGCCGCTAAACTGCTTCTACGCACATCGCCACGCCCATGCCGCCACCGACGCACAGGGTGGCTAAACCCTTTTTGGCGCCCGAGCGCTGCATTTCGTGCAGCAGGGTTGTCAGGATACGGGCGCCCGAGGCGCCGATCGGATGACCGATGGCGATGGCGCCGCCGTTCACATTGACCTTGGCGCCGTCGAGGCCGAGTTCGCGCACCACCGAGATTGATTGAGCGGCGAAGGCTTCGTTGGATTCGATCAGGTCGAGATCGGCGACCTTCCAGCCGGCTTTTTCCAACGCCTTGCGGCTGGCCGGGATCGGGCCGGTACCCATGATTTCGGGTTCGACCCCCGCGTGCGCCCACGAGGCGATCCGCGCCATCGGTTTGAGGCCGCGCTTGGCCGCTTCGTCGGCGGTCATCAGCACCAAGGCCGCCGCGCCGTCGTTGAGGCCCGAGGCGTTGGCCGCCGTCACCGAGCCGTCCTTGGTGAAGGCCGGGCGCAGGCCCGACAGGCTCTCGTAGGTCGCGCCATGGCGTATATATTCGTCTTGATCGACGACCACGTCGCCTTTGCGACCCTTGATTGTCACCGGAGCGATCTCACGGGCGAACTTGCCGCCCTTTTGCGCCGCTTCGGCCTTGTTTTGCGACGCGACGGCGAAGCGGTCCTGGTCTTCGCGGGTAATCTGCCAGCGCGCGGCGATGTTCTCCGCTGTCTGGCCCATGTGATAACCGTGGAAAGCGTCCCACAGGCCATCTTTGATCATGGTGTCGACGAAGCCCATATCACCCATCTTTTGCCCATTGCGGATATTGGCGGCATGCGGCGACTGGCTCATGCTCTCCTGACCGCCCGCCACCACGATACCGGCGTCGCCGGCCGCGATCTGTTGCGCCGCCAGGGCGACGGCGCGCAGGCCCGAACCGCACAATTGGTTCAGACTCCACGCCGGACTTTCCACCGGAACGCCGGCATTGACGGCCGCCTGCCGGGCGGGGCCTTGGCCGGCGCCGGCTTGCAACACTTGCCCCATTATGACTTCGTCGACGTCCGCGGCTGCGATACCCGCCCGCGCGATCGCCGCTTGGATAGCGATCTTACCTAATTCGTGCGCCGGCAGGCTCGAAAGGGCGCCATTGAACGATCCGACCGGCGTGCGGGCCGCGGAAACGATGACGATGTCGGACATGATGCAGGAGCTCCCGATTTTTAACGGTCTGGAACACACCATGCCCAATTTTGCGACCCAGGTCACGCGTCGATGCGCATCTTGTTTGATGGCCTCCGACTGGCGTGACGCGACCGTATAGGCGATAGTGCGGGCTCAAAGCCCCACTGATGACGCAGGGACGCAAAAGAATGTCGAACGAAGCCGAATCCGGAACCGCCCGTCGCTCCGCCAGCGAAAAAGTAGTGATTCAAAAATATGCCAACCGGCGCCTCTATAACAAGGCGACGAGCAGCTACATCACGTTGGACGATCTCTCCCAAATGGTGAAGGACGGTGTTGATT
>JANXWN010000128.1 GCA_025351125.1 Caulobacteraceae bacterium
GATTCGCATGTCCCTGCTGTTTTTCGGATCGGTCATCGCCGTTTTGATGCTTATGTTCGGCTTGGTGGCGGTCGGTTTGAACGGTTTGTGAGGAAGCTCCACACCGTTTGCGGGTCTCCTGGGGGGGCGCTACGTGCTATACCCCGGTGGACGGCCCCCGAACCTCATTGAATTTAAACCGCCGCCGCATTTTTGAATGGAGTTTGAGCAACAATGAAGTTTTTTGTGGACACTGCCGACACGCGCGACATCGCCGACTTGGCCCAGACTGGATTGCTCGACGGCGTCACCACCAATCCCAGCCTGATCCATAAGTCGGGTCGCAAATTTCTCGAAGTGGTCAAGGAAATTTGTAGTTTGGTCGAGGGACCGGTGTCGGCCGAGGCGGTGGCGCTCGATCACGCGACGATGATGAAGGAAGCGGCGGTGTTGCGCAACATCGCCGACAATGTCTGCGTCAAGGTCCCGCTGACCATCGACGGGTTGAAAACCTGCAAGGCGCTTACCAGCGACGGCGCCATGGTTAATGTCACCTTATGTTTTTCCGCCAACCAAGCCCTGCTCGCCGCCAAGGCGGGCGCCACCTTCATCTCGCCGTTCGTCGGCCGACTCGACGACAACGGCCTTGACGGGATGCAGCTGATTTCCGACATTCGTTTGATCTACGACAACTATAATTTCGTCACCGAAATCTTGGTGGCGAGCGTGCGCCATCCGATCCATGTGCTGGAATCGGCCAAGATCGGCGCCGACGTCATGACTGCCCCTCCGGCGGTCATCCGCTCCCTGTTCAACCACGTGCTCACCGACAAAGGCATCGCCGGCTTCATCGACGACTGGCAAAAAACCGGTCAATCAATCTTATAACGGCGTGTGTGGCGCCATGCGGCGCTCAACGTCATGAACTCAATTGCGCTTTAAGGGCCAATTTTGGCTCTCGCCAAGGAGGGGTCGATGCTCAGAATAATCAGTCTGGCCGCCGTCGTCGCGATCGCGGTCGCTCCCGCCGCCCACGCCATTCACCTCGGACCCCCGCCTCCCGCGGTTCCGCCGCCGCCGGCGCTTCCCGCCGCCCTCATAATGGCGCCGGCCGCCAAACCGCACGAACTTTACACCGTCGACACCAGCCTGAGCGGCTACAATCCGATCACCGATAAATATAGCGCCGCCGTCCGCATAACCTCGAATCCGTGTCCCCACGTCAGCTACGACAATATTCTGAGTTTTTTGGCCAAGGACCCCGACGACGCGCTGGCCCAGGCGCACGATCAACTTGCAAAAATCGAGCAGGATATCCGTAACTCGGCGGCTCAATGCCCCGCCCACTGAGCTGATGCGGTGGACACCACCGAACCGATCAAAGCAGAAAACGTCGCCTCATAGAGTGTGAATGGGGGCGTACGTTTCGCCGCAACAAATTCTTCCCGATAAATCAATGTCCATAAATCACTCCCATACCCTCTGTATCGCCCCAATGATGGACTGGACCGATCGGCATTGTCGCTCTTTCCATCGCGTCCTGACGTCGCGGGCTCTGGCATATACCGAAATGTTAACGACCGGCGCGATCCTGCACGGGGATCGCCAGCGCTTATTGGGGTTTGATGGCGGCGAACACCCGGTCGCCTTGCAATTGGGCGGGTCTGATCCGGTCGACCTGGCGACGGCCGCGAGGATCGGCGAGGATTTTGGGTACGACGAGATCAATCTCAATGTCGGTTGCCCGTCGGATCGGGTGCAAAACGGTCGGTTCGGGGCCTGCTTGATGCGCGAACCTGAACTGGTGGCCGACTGTATGGCGGCGATCGCGGCTGCGGTCGACATTAGGGCCACCGTCAAGTGTCGGTTAGGCGTCGACGAACAGCTTGCCGATGACAGCCTGTTTCGCCTGGTGGACCTGTGCGCCGCGGCCGGCGTCCACGTGTTCATTGTTCATGCGCGCAAGGCATGGCTGTCGGGCCTGTCGCCCAAAGACAACCGCGACATCCCGCCGTTGGACTATGAACTGGTCTATCGACTGAAGCGCGAACGGCCCGCCTTGACCATTGTAATCAATGGCGGCGTGGCGTCGTTGGCGGCGGCGCGGACGCATTTGGCGCGCGGCGTGGACGGGGTCATGTTGGGCCGGGCCGCCTACCATGAACCGGCCCTGCTGGGTGAGGTGGATCGGCTGATGTTTGATGCGCCATCGGACGACGTGACGCCGTTCGAGGCGGTTGAACGCTATTTGCCTTATGTGCGCGACCAGATCGCGCGGGGAACACGCCTGCCGGCGATGACGCGGCACATGCTGGGCCTGATGCACGGCCGGCCGGGCGCGCGGGCGTGGCGACGCGCCTTAACCGTCGAGAGCATCAGGCCGGGCGTCGGGGCCGAAGTCATCGCGCAAGCCTTGGAGGGCGTGCGCGACGCCGCGTCGCGGACGCTCGAACGGCAAGCCGCCTAAATCGGACCGACCATCCGCAGCTTTTCGGGCGAAATCCGGCTTTGCCGGGCAGGGAGTTGCGCCATAACGGCGCGGCGCGTCTCCGCGCTCAATCGCGACCATTGGGCGACCTCTTGCAAGGTGCGGTAGCATCCCAGGCATAGCCCGCTTTCGCCGTCGACGATGCAGACTTGGACGCAAGGCGTGGCAACGGGGCGAGGGGGGCCGCTCATGCCTACCCATGCCCATTTCGACGCCGACAGGCAAGCTGCCCGGCGGCGGTCGTCGTTACAATGTTGCGAAACATTCATGAATATACGGAAATATTAATTCAGTGTAATAAGAAATATTTACAATATTTAATTTGATAACTACTTTCATTCGTATTCATATTGCGTTCATTCAAACCCCTAACGAGGAACGTAACATGACCTTCAATAAAGCTCTTATCGCCGTGGTTTTCGCCGCCGCGACCCTGCCGTCGGCCGGCGCGTTCGCCGCGGCGTCGTCAATGACCGACGCGCAATATCTGGCTCTAGCCCGGTGTGACGGACTGGCGTCCTCCAAGGCGCTCGGCGTCGCCGACGTATCGACGTTGGCCGGCATGTTCAAAGCGCAGGGCGCCGGCCGCACGCCCGCCGTGTCAGATCGCGCTGACGAAGCCCGCTCTGACGCGGTTCGCCAAGCCGGTCACGCCGGTGCGACTGGTAAATTGGGCCTGATCGCCGAGCGCGACGGCGCCTGTCAGGCGTGGGCCCGCGGCGCCGGGGCCGCGTCGGCCTCCAATTCCGTGCCGAAGTCCGCGCTCAATTAGAGGATTCACGCCAAGAAAACGGCGCCGGTTTGGCCCGGCGCCGTTTTGCTGTTTGCTTATCCACCGGCAAAAAGAGAATTTTGCGCTCAACGTTCTTGGCAACCGGGGGGGCCGCGCCTTATGGTTGATCAGTCATGACGCGCCGGGAAGAGGAAACACCGTGGATCTCGATTTTTCAGCCGAAGATAAAGTCTTTCGTGAAGAGGTACGCGGTTTTTTAACGCAAAACTATCCGGCCGAACTTCGAGCCAAACAGCAAAACGAAGAGGCGCTCACCAAGGAAGATTATTTTTCTTGGCACCGCATACTCGCCAAAAAAGGTTGGGCGGCCCCCGCGTGGCCGGTCGAATGGGGCGGCACTGCGTGGTCGCCGACGCAGAAATATATCTGGTCGGAGGAATTGGCGAAGGCCGAAGCCCTGCCGGTTCTGCCGTTCGGCGTCACGATGGTTGCGCCGGTGATCTACACATTCGGCACCGAGGAACAAAAGGCACGATTCCTGCCGGGGATTCGCGACGGGATCGAGTGGTGGTGTCAAGGCTATTCGGAGCCGGGCGCCGGATCCGATCTGGCGTCGCTGAAAACCAAGGCCGAGCGCATCCAGGGCGACGACGGTAAGGAATACTATCTGGTCAACGGTCAAAAGACGTGGACCACTTTGGCCCAACACGCCGATTGGGGGTTTTTCCTCGTTCGCACCGATCCCACGGCCAAGCCGCAAGCGGGGATCAGCTTTCTTTTGATTGATATGAAATCGCCCGGCATCTCCGTGCGTCCGATCATCACGTTGGAAGGCGGTCACGAGGTCAACGATGTGTTCCTCGACAATGTCAAAGTCCCGGTCGAAAACCGAATTTTCCATGAAAATCAAGGTTGGACCTGCGCCAAATCGCTTTTGCTGCACGAGCGTTCCGGCATCGCCGGCGTGGCGCGCTCAAAGCGGGGCCTGGAGCGTCTGCGGCAAATGGCGCGCAGCGAATTGGCGGATGACGCCGGAACGCTGCTGGCCGACCCCTTTTTCAAGCGTAAAGTGGCCGAACTCGAGATCGACCTGACGGCTTTGGAATATACCGAACTTCGCACCCTCGCGGGAGAGAGCGCCGGCAAAGGTCCGGGGCCTGAATCCTCGATCTTGAAGATCAAAGGCACCGAAATTCAGCAAAGGCTGACGGAGTTGACGCTGGAGGCCGCCGGTCACTACGGCGCGCCATATTTGCGCAATGTCCCGCATAATCTGGGCGCTGTCGGTCCTGACGACGCGCACGGCGTGGCGGGCGCGTATTTCAATGTTCGGAAAACGTCGATTTATGGCGGTTCGAACGAAATTCAACGCAATATCATTGCGAAGGTCGTGTTGGGTATCTAGGCTGCACGGTCCAAAAAATTCTTGCCATTTCTCGATAGAAAGACGTCGCTCCATGGATTTTAGTTTCACCGATGAACAGTCGATGTTGCGCGACTCGGTCGCCGGCTATCTGGCCGACCATTATGATTTCGACGCCCGCCGCGCCGCGATCAAGTCAGCGGACGGCTGGCGCCCGCAAGTGTGGAAAGCGTTCGCCGAGGAACTCGGAATATTGGGCGCGTCGTTTTCCGAGGAGCACGGCGGTCTGGGCGGCGGCGTCACGGACGTCATGGTTGTCATGGAGGAGTTTGGCAAAGCCTTGGTTGTCGAACCCTATTTGGGCACGGTGGTGATTGCCGGCGGCTTTCTGACACATGGCGCGCCGAGCGGCGCGGGCGAATTGATCGGTCAAATCATCGAAGGCAAAGCCACCTTCGCTTTCGCGTCCGCCGAGCCGCAAGGTCGGTACACGTTAAGTGATCTCAAAACCACGGCGCGCAAACAAGGCGTGGGGTATGTCCTCAACGGCCACAAGGCGGTCGTGATCGGCGCGCCGTGGGCCAGTCATTTGATCGTAACCGCCCGCACCGGCGGCGCGCAACGCGATGCGCGGGGCGTTTCGGTGTTCATCGTCGACAAGAACGCCGTCGGTGTCAGCACGCGCGACTATCCGACGGTCGACGGTCGCCGGGCATCGGAGGTCACATTCGAGAACGTCTCTGTTGCCGCTGAAGCCATGATCGGACCTGAAGGCGAGGCCTTGCCATTGGTCGAGCGGGTGGTCGATGAGGCGATCGCCGCGACGTGCGCTGAATCGCTCGGGGTCCTGCGCCGATTGCACGAAGGCACGCTCGCCTACACGAAAGAGCGCAAACAATTTGGCGTGCCGATCGCCTCCTTTCAGGTTCTGCAGCACCGAATGGTCGATATGTTCATCCAACTCGAGCAATCAATATCGATGACTTATATGGCGCACGTTAAACTGGGCGAAAACGACGTCGAACGGGCTAAAGGGGTCTCGGCGGCTAAGGTTCAGATCGGCCGGGCTTGTCGATTCGTCGGCCAAAACGCCATCCAGCTGCATGGTGGCATGGGAATGACCGACGAAATGGCGATCGGTCACTATTTCAAACGCGCCACCATGATCGAAGGCGAGTTCGGGTCGGTCGATCACCATCTGCGGCGTTACGAAGCCTTGTCCCTCGATCGGGCGGCTTGACGCGATTACATACCGCCCATTGCCTCCCGGTTGTCTATTAAAGCGTGGCCATTCTCGAGCGACCCGCCGTGATGATTGAGTCGACATCCGCGATAGCCACCGTCCTGGCTGAGCTTGTCGAGGAATTCGACATGCTGGGCGATTGGGAAGAGCGCTATCGTTATGTGATTGATCTTGGGAGGGACTTGGCGCCGTTGAGCGCGACGGAGCGGTCGGACGCCAATAAGGTCCGTGGCTGCGCCAGTCAGGTCTGGTTGGTGACCGAACCGGCCGACGACGGGCGGATGTATTTTCGCGGCGATTCCGACGCTCATATCGTGCG